>JAPPKV010000190.1:15894-27345 GCA_028819775.1 Gammaproteobacteria bacterium
GCCTAGGCGGCCATGCATCTCGCCCCGGAACTCGGCGAGTTCGTTTTCCAGGCGCCGGTGGTCGGCAGCCAGTCCGTCGACCTTGCACTCCAGGGTGCCAAACCGGGCTTCCAGGCCCCCGAACCGGCCTTCCAGCGTGCCGACCTTGATTTCAAGGGATCCGAGCCTGCCGTCTACCTTGTCGAACCTAACGTCGAACTTGGACTCCATCCGCTCCAATCTGGCGTCGAACCTGGACTCCATCCGCTCCAATCTGGCGTCGAACTTGGACTCCATCTGCTCGGATTTGTCGTCGGCCTTCTCCAGCCGGGCGTCGATCACGTCGAAGCGTTTCCCAAACACCCGCCAGAGAAAGACCGTCATGGCCACGACGGTCGCGACGTACGCACCGGGAACGAACAATTCGGTACTCATCACACTGCTCTCCAAGCGTTGCACCAGATCGGATGCCGGCAACCCAACGAAGTCCGCTCGGTGGGTCGGCGGCGATTACCACCGCACGCCCTCCATCAGGACCGACGCCCGTTCCTGTTCGCCTACGGCAACCGATCCGGGGACTAGGGCCGCCTGGGCGGTTCCGGTCATTCTCGCCCACGGGGAGGCTCGGCGGCACCAGCGAATGGCCATCGTACGTGTGCGAATCGACTGAAATCGGTGTGGGTTTCGGCGTGCGAAAACGCGCCAGATGTGCGACATCTCCTACCCCTTGAGTCCGGGACGACCGCGTCCAAGGACCCTCGGTAGTACCTCAGCGGCCTTGGGAGCTGAATCGCTCTCCCGACGCCGGCAACCGTGGAGCCACACTAAGCGACCCGCCGCCGGCACGTCAACCGCAGGGTAGTGGGCGCGACCCTAACGCCCGCAGCGGTCTCGGGTCGCGATTTCCTTCGCTTGCGAGTTGCGGCGGATGGCGAGCGCTCGGAGGACGGCAAACGGCGCGCCTGCGAGGGTCAATCCAACCCAAATCAGGGCATGCACCGTGACGGCGAACGCGACCGCCTGGCTCATCGGCGAGCCGTACGCCGCGTAACCCTGGGCGGCGAAGTAGTCGAACGTCCCGACATAGCCGGGCGAGCTCGGTATGAGCGTCGCGAGCGTTCCCGAGGCCAGCGACAGCCACGGCGCGCCCGACAGATGGTCGGCGCCGAACGCAGCCGCGACGACGACGTACATCACGCCTTCGCAGACCCACCCCAGAATCGACAGTCCAATCAGAACAAGCGCCCTTGGAAGGCGCCTCGCAATCACGAGGGCGTCGCCGAGATGACCAAGTTGCGCGGCAACGACGGGCCACCACCGCCGCTCGGCCAAGCGCGCAAACCGGCCACCGGGGGTTCGCTGGCGAAGTTGGACAAGCCGGGGCGCGAGCCAAACAAGCACGAGCGCCCCACCGATGCAGAGCGCGAACAGCCACGCGACCCCGCTGGCGAGGGCCGGGGGCAGTACGGCTTCGGATAGACCGGCTAGGCAGATCGCCGCCACGCCGAGAAGGACGGCGACATCGAGGATCCGTTCGACGACGACGGTGCCGAACACCCGCATGGGCGGCGAGCCGAGTTGATCTCCAAACGCCACGACCCGCAGTGCGTCGCCCGCGCGAAAAGGCACCACGTTGTTGACCGCCACGCCGGCAAGGAACGGGCCGATGCATCGCGACAGCCGAAGGTCCGGTACGAGGACTCGCAGCATCCACCACCAACGCACAATGCGAGCCGCCTGGCCCAGGGCCAGAACGCCGAGCGCTGCAAGCAGGAAGGGGAACGACAAGGCGGCGAACGAGCCCGCGAACGCCTCGAGACGCGACTCCTGAACGATCAGCCAGACGAAGGTGAGCGAAATCGCGATACCAAGCGCCAGCCATAGCCACCGCTGAACCGGGCTACGGGGTTGCTTCGCCGTCTGGCCCATTCGTCGTTCCGCGAGGCGGGAAGTCAGCGGTTTGGCAGGCGGTCGTAGCCCTCGAGGTGGCGGTCGAGCGACCAAATGGTGACTCTCCAGCCGCGGAACTGACTGCAGGCTCGGTCAAACGCCCGAACGATGGAGACATCGCCGAGACCAGTCCCGCGCATCGCCGCGTCTGGGAACCCATCGAGCCACGACAGTAGCTGTTCCTGATCAGGAAGGGAAACCAAGGACCATGGGATGTTGTCCAAGGCTGCCTTGCGAATGATGTCCACGAACGCCGTCGCGCACCGGCGGCGTTCCTGGCCATCTCCGTTCTGCGCGACATGGTTGCCTGTCTCAAGCACCGTAGCCATCGGCAACAAAAGTTGGTCCATCGCTCGAATGTGCTGCTCCAATTGCGCTATCACCGTGGCGTGAGAACTGGATTTGTTCGGTACTCGGAGGACGTTCAACAGTACCGAGGTGTCGATGAGCACGATGGCTTTCATCAATGGCAGTCGACCGAAGGGCCGCGGTCACCCCTGCGCGGCCAGCCAATCTAGGGCAAGACGCTGACGGTCATCCTGGGTTCGACCATCGCTTACGAACCGATCCAGGGTCCGGCGCGTGACAAGCCGGCCAAGGGGCCCCTGCATGAGCAGCCTAGGATAGTCCGGGACATCCTCAAGGCGGATCAGGCGGCTGAACCCCTCTTCTCTATCGCGATAGCAGAATACGACGTCCGGTACCGCGTTGTCCGGCAACGCATCCAGAAGCGCCGGATTGTGGCTCGTGACGAGTACTTTCAACCCGCGTTTCCCTGCGATGCTTGACAGCCGTTGCAGCAGCGCCTCAACGCGACTGGCGTGCACACCATTGTCGATCTCTTCGATGATCATCAATCCCCCCTCAGGCGCGGACAAGAGGGCCGCGGCAACCGCCAAGATGCGAAGCGTCCCGTCCGACAGTCGCGATGCGTCATAGGGCGTTCGGTGGCCCCCGAAAGTCTCCGTCAGCTTGACCATCACGTCGCCTCTTTCGGTAACGATAAAGTCGATGTCCTCGATATCCTGCTCGGGAACATCACGAATGAACCGGAGGATGGTCTCCTTGGTGGCCGGGTCGCGACTCAGGTCAAAGAGAACCGCAGAGAGGTTCGTTCCCCGTTCGTCAAGGATCGTGTCGTTGCGATGACTATAGCCACGCATCCCAGTGGGCCGCGGGTCGAGCAGACGGATGTCCCCTAGCAGCGATCTGTAGAGGCTGCAGTACTGCGGTACCGTACGCTGCGCCTTCTTGTGCGTTGCCTGGAAACGCGCGGAACTGCTCAATTGCGTCAACAAAGAGATCTGGTCCGTACACCTGACCCGGGGCTTCTTGCCGCCCCGCGCGAAGTTGTCATAGGCGACCTCGACATCGCTGGCATAGCCCTCCGAGGGATCAACCACTTGAAATAGCGGTACGACGCGCGAGTCGCTCCATACCCGTTCGTCTCGAATGTGAAGCCTGTCGTCTCGCAACTCCAACACGATCCTGTAACGTTCGTACTCATCGAAGTCAGTGGAGCAGGCAAAAGAGAACGTGGATGTACCCCGATAGCCGAGGTCGGGCAGGCCGCCCCTCAGGCCGGCGGTTGAACCGGAACGGATGGCATCGAGCCTGGTGCCCCCCGCAATCGTCGAGAGCAGCCTGAGGCCTTCGATCAGGTTCGTCTTCCCCGACGCATTCGCGCCAATCAGAACCGATAGCGGCACCTGTTGGCCGCCCTTGACACCGAGCGTCAGCGTGGCGTCGGCATAGCTCTTGAATCCCTCAAGTTGGAAGCTTAGTAGCACGGCGGGCCGCCAACGGATTGGAGGCGCAACCATACCTCTCGTGACATATTCCAGTCCATGAATCGAACCTACAACTTTGCGCTAAGCTCGGTTCAGGTTGCCGGCAATATTCGACAGGTGCGCCAAGTGCGTTTCCATGTGTCGGGCGTCTTGACGTGGCTTCGTCGAACGCTCTTGCACACGTTGCGCTCGAACTGGGCCGCCGGAAAGCCGTTGGCGGTCCACAGAACCACCCCTTCACGATCTCCTCCAAGCACCGACGGTTCAGCGTGAGCCGACGCGACGAAGCTACGCAATGCCGCCAGCGACCTGAAAACGCCGCAATACAAAACGGGCACTACTGACACTCCGTGATCGACGGCGTAGGCTTCGAGGTCGGCAAAGGGTGCAAACCGGTCTAACTGCCGCATAGCGAACGCGTAGAACGTGCGATCTTCCCGAACCGGTCCGTACTCAATGCTGTGCACGGCGTAGAGATCTTCACCGTAGAGCAGAACGTTCGGGTCTTGGACCTTCCACGCGACGTGCTTTTTCACCATGGCCATCCACTTGCGCTCCGAAGGATCGGACACGCTGCGACCGTAGGCCTGTCCTCGATGAATGAGCACGTTGCTCCCGTCCAGCTTTTCGGTCGCCACAATACGTGTGCCCACGAACCTCTGCGGATCAACGCAGACCAATGATCGCGGGTTCTCGCCAAGATTGGGCGAATAGGGCCAATACGGAGTCTTTGGGTATTTGGGAATCAAAGCTCTTGAGTCCACTTCGGCACGGACGGCCAGCCATGGCCAGCCGCCGCTAGGTCGAGGTTGATGTCGGAGATTCTAGCCGATTGAGCCTATGCTGCATGCGCTCGCTCGGCGGATGCTGCGCAACTTGGCGAACGACCGAAGGAATGCGATGGCCGTCGAAAAGTCGATGCGTTTCACCCAAAGCACCACCATCGCCAGCATCCCGACGGCACCGCCGCCGGCCATGAACATGAACGCATCCCGGCTCACCGCAGCGGCAACGGCTTCCAACCAGACTATCCACGCCGACACGTCCGAGCGCCAGCCGCCTACTCCCACTACGAGAAGAGCCGCACTGGCCGCGAACCACGCGTTTCCGAGGAACCGCCTCAAGCGGGGTGGCATTCCTATGCGGCGAAGGCGACGACAGGCGCCCCGTCGGTGAGGCGTATCGTGTCGACGCCGAGATCCCGCAGGCGGGCCGCAAGGCGGTGAACCTCCATCGTCTCGGCAACCGACCGTTCGACCCTGTACGGGCCGCCCACAGGCGCCGCCAACAGCTTCCTGGCCTCGCGGTGGTCCCAGCACGAGGTGCAGGCCCGCTGGCAGCCCAATTCGGAGTCTCCAGGATAGAAACGGCAGTTGACCAGCGGTGAATATGCCGTCCGGGGATTCGGTGCATTCATTCCGTGTACTCCTTCCCTTTTCAGGAGGCGAAGAAGAGCTTGCACCGGAGATTTCGGGCTGACAGAGTTCGCCCGACTTGATTCCTTTCCGGGATCAAGTCCTTCGGTCAAAAGGCTATTTCGACGGGGCGTTAGTACCGCCCCGTTTGCCGTTTAGAGCCTCTCGAAACCTACCGCCGCTTTCCGATTTTCGCAAGCTCAAAACCGGCTCTCGCCTCGCTGGCTTCGAGCGCTCCCACGTTCTACTGCGCGTGTGTCCATAGCCGCCCGTCTCCGGTACGGCCCGCGCAGCCCGGCCTTGGGATACCGCGCCTCCACCAGATCCGCGATGTCGCCGAATCGAGAGCAGCCGGTCGGTGACTCCCCGCGGCCATCGCCGGCGTGATCCGCAGCGTCTCGTGGATGCGGCAGAAGTTGCAGTGTATGAAGGCCGCGTGCGCAGGTCCGCGACGAACTCGAGCCAGTTGGCAGCATCATCACGACCCACGCCCGCAGATGAGGATCGTCGTATGCCCCGAGGAACATCGTCGCCATCGACAAGAAGGCCTTCCCTTTCGTCGTCCGATCGCAGCTCTGCGTAGCATCTGTCGATACCGGCTGCGAGAGCGGCGCCGAAGGAAGGAGATGCGCTTCTACCGGATGGCGGCCGCCTCAATGGATGAAATGATCGAACGGCTAGGTCCTGTCGCCAGAAGAATGCGGAAACCCCCGGCATGGCTGTTCGAGTAATCACGGCCGCTCCTCCTCAACGCCGTTGTCGCGCCGAGGTTTGCGGGAAGATGGGTGACGGTTAGAGTCCCTTCACCGCGTCGGCCTGCAAACCTTGCGCGGTCAAGAACCCCGGCGAGTGGCGAAGCCTGCCGGGGTTCCCGAGCCGCCAAAAGCGTGCCGAATTGTGCGAGATCTCCTACCCCGTTTGAGACCGAAACCGCGTGTGTCCGGGTCGGGGACATGACTACGCTCGGTTCAGGTTGCCGGCAATATTCGACAGGTGCACTGGTCGCCCCCGATTGTTTCTGTAGGGCGAATCCGGCCTCAGCGACGGTCCCAAATATCTCCCAGCTTGAGTCGGAACCCCTTCAACGGAGGGTTGCCCGAGATGCTCGTCGGCGAATCCAACTCTTCGATGTCGGATCCCTGCCGGTACACCCACACCTTGCGATTCGCCGGATCGATCAGCCAGGCCAGCGTCGTCCCGCATGCCATGTATTCGCCCATCTTGTTCTTGAGCGCAGCAATCGAGTCTGTGGGCGAGCGCAGTTCGGCAACAAAGTCCGGACAAGCCGGCAGGAATCTGGATTGCTGCTCGGTCGTGACACCTGCGAGGCGTCCGTTGCTAACCCAGGACGCGTCCGGTGAACGAACGGCTCCGTTGGGCAGCAGGTAACCCGCCGACGAGTCGGCGGCCCGCCCGGTGCCGTCTGTTCTCGCCCAACGCTGTAGCTGAAACGTGATCTCGGCGTTCATTGCGCCGGTTTCCCAACCTGCCGGTGGCATGATCGATACTTCTCCCCCGGAATCTCGCTCGATGCGCCACTCGTCGTTGAGGCGGCAGAACTGAAAGAACTGCTCGTCCGTCGGGCACAGCGCTGGCTGCAGGCGCACGACGACCCCACCATTTGCGAGCTTGTCCATGCCGTGTGGCGCAGCGGTCACGGTCTAGGCCTCGTTGTTCCAATCGATCCAGCATACTCGCACGGCGCCGAGAATGCAGGGGCCGGGTGGACAGGAAGGCGCAGGAGGGCACCGCCCTGCGGCCGGCCAGTCGTTCGACCCGAATCGCTTGCGAATACCCGCCCCGAACCGGCAACGCATCCGGCCATCCGTTGGGAATCAAGGCTCTTGAGTCCACTTCGGCACGGACGGCCAGCCATAGCCAGCCGCCGCTAGGTCGAGGTTGATGTCGGAGATTCTAGCCGATTGAGCCTATGCAGCATGCACTCGCTAGGCGGATGTCACGCAACTGCACTCGATCCCGGAGTGTTCGTTCGGAGTATAGCGGGCGGGCTTGGATGGGATTCCCGAGCCGCCAACGGCGTGCCGAATGTGCGTGATCTCCTACCCCGGGTGTGAGACCGGAATCGCGTGTGTCCGGGTCGGGATGGGACCGAAAAAAAAGAAGGAGGGCTCTCGCCCTCCTTATGGAGTTTGGCTAAAACCTCGATCCTTGAGGTCCTGCCGCTCTGGTTAGGAAGCGACTCGCCTCATACGTGCGAGGTGATTTTTATTCCAGGTTGCCGCCCCTATGCGGGGCGGCTCACCTGGAGGATCACTTACGGCCCAGCGTGCTGATATACGGTCGTGTCGACCTCGTCCGTCGCGGGGGAGTGCTGGATGGTCATCACGTCGATATCACGGGTCGGTGCCGCCACGTTAACGGTGGCCGAACCACGATTTACGCCATCGAACTCGACGGCACCGATAAGCGGAACAACCAACCTGCCGTTGCCGGGAATCATCTGACCGTCATCGATGGACAGATTGTTCATTTTAAGCTTCGTTCCCTCTTCGAGATTGAAGCTGTCGTCTTCAATCCAGAACGATACCTCGTCGGCACCGCGGTTCACGAGCACCAGTCGCTGAACCACGAATGGATCGGTGGTCAGGTAGGTCAGGTGGACCGTCGTGCCGTTGCGGTCGATGGCACCCACATCCTCCGTGATCGCCATCGGCTTGAACGGGTGGTTGTCGGGGTTCGTCAGCACCGGCGTAATGGTAAGGTTGTACTCGGCCGGATTCTGGGGATCACCGATCTCCGGAATCGGGTCGGTATTGCCGTTCACCAACACGCAGAAGTAGTTATCGCCTACCGCCGGCATGCCAGCCGCCTTGCCAGCGGTTCCGGTCGCGATATTGGCCGAGGCGATGCCCGCCGCCGTCAGGTCGGACGCTTTCAGGTTCCCACCACCGGTCGCCGGATCCGGCATGCCATCCGGGTCGCCGTCACAGTCCGCAGCGGAGCCGACGGGGCAAGCCGCGGACTGGTAGGTCTCGATGGTACCGCCCACAACGCCCAGCGTGAGGGCTCCGTCGCCGCATTCGGCAGTGCTGGCCATCATCCAGGGATTCCTGTTGGTCGCCTCGCCGCGCTTGCTGGCGACGATCGCGCCGCCGTTCTTCGTCGCCACCGCGAAGTTGCCCGCCTTAGAAGTTGCCGTGACGCTCAAGGACGCCACGATGGAATCTTCGACATCCGCGCCGGTCATCGCGTTCCGATACCCCCTGCCCCAAGTGGCTGCCCCCTTGTAGACCGATGTCGTGGACTTGCCGAGAACGCCGGAGTTCTTGCCGCCCATGCCGCCGGGGACGAATCGGCGGAACGGGCCGCCATCCTCCACGGAGGTGGATACGTCGGCAACGTCGGCCATCGAGTCAATCTCCCCGCGCGTTACCCTGTCGATCTGCGCAATCGTACCGGTTGCGCTGTAGATCGCTCCGTTCCCCGCTCTCGCGTCCTTTATGTTGTCGTACACCGACACGGTCGCCGTGATGGAACCGATTCGGGTCACGTAGATGTCCGCGAACCCGGGACTCGCGGCCTGATCTTCATTACCAGTGCCGCCGGCTTCCACTTCATCGCCGGAGAGATCCAGCCTGAGCTCTGAATTCCTTCCGTACCGGGCGGCAGTTTCGTTGAGTTCGAAGATCACCGAACTGTCCCCTGTGTCGCCCTCATCGCCGACTTGAAAAGCGGCAGTGCCGGATGTTGCGAGGTTGGTGCCGTCGTGTGGGAAGACCTCCAAGTCCGCAGGCGCGAGATTCCTCGCGAAAAACGCCCCGTTGAAATCGTAGCGTACGTAGTACAGTCCCGAGGGCAACACGGTGTCGACCGTCGTCGAAATTAGCATCTGGGCAGCCCCGGTCCTCACCGGCGAGAGCTGGGTTCCGTCCGCTAGGGTGAGACCTTGTCCAGAGGCCACGATCCGGTAGCCGAGGCAATTCCGGCCCCCGAAACAGTTTACCGTGGACAGCGTCTCGGCGGCGTAGCGGTTCGGGGCGTTCTGGTCGGCGCTAAAGCCTGGCTGGCCGGGCCGAATGAACTCGTACCCCAGCTCGACACCCGCGCCAGCCGTGAAGGCGGCGAGGACCCCGAAGAGCCCGATCACAGGGGCCAGAGCAGCCCTCATGGTTCTTTTGCAGAGCATTGTGTAACTCCAAGTCTTCCTAACATTCACTGCCATAGAGCCTATGACCCGGGCGGGGAACCCCCCCCACGCCACTGAGCTAGCGAGATTTAGCCACGCATTTAGCGGCTTGGCAACTCTTTTTTTGGCCAATCCGCACCGCTCGAAGCCCCAATCCGCGCCTTTCTACAGGAAACGCCGATGCAGTTCAAGCTGCGACTTGATCTGCTCGGTCAGCTCACGGCTCTGTCGATGGTCAGCGATGACGTAGGGTATCACCATTACGACCAGTTCGGTACGGTCGTTTTGGAAGGAGTCGGCCCGGAACAGGCGGCCGACGATCGGCACGCGGCCGAGCCCCGGCACGCCGGACTGGCCCTGGCTCTGGCTCTCGGAGATGAGCCCGCCCATCAGCACCGACTGGCCGTCGCGCAGGGTCATGCTGGTGCTCAGATCGCGGGTCAAGATCGTGGGCGTGAGACTCGCTGCCCCTGCGGCCCGGGTCTCGCTGAAGTTCTGGTTGATTTCCAGGTCCACCAGGCCGTTGGCCTGGACGATGGGGGTGATGTTCAGCGTGACGCCGGTGTCCCGGTACTGGATCTGCTGGACGATGCTGGTGGTGCCCTCCACCTGGACCCCTTCGGCGCGCTGGGAGAGGATGGGCACCTGGGAACCGGCGAAGATGTTGCCGGATTCGCCGCTCTTGACGATGAGCCGCGGGAGCGAGCGCAGCGCAACGCGGTTGTCCTCGTAGGCGAGGCGCAGCAGCGCGCGGGTCGCCCCGGCACCGTCCAAGGTGAACGACACGCCGCCGGCGGTGAGCAGGGCGTCGACGCCGCGGCCGTTGATGCCGAAATTGGCCAGGTACTCGATGCCCGACTCCTCCTTGCCGGTCAGGGTGACCTCGGCGAGGAGCACCTCGATCAAGACCTGGGGCACCGGCTTGTCGAGCCTCTCGATCAGTTGGCGGATGCGCGCCCAGTCCTCGCCGTTGCCGCGGTAGAGGACGGCGTTGCGGCTCTTCTCGAAGACGAGCGGTTCGGCGGTGCGGCGGCGGCGCGGCCGTTGGCCTTCCTCCGCCGCCTCGGCCGCCTCCGCGGCGATCTCGATGGAGAGGATCTGGTTGAGGGTATCGGTGAGGTCCTCCGCCAGGGTGTTCTTGAACTGGTAGAAGAACCAGCCGTCCTCCACGGCGGCTTCGCGTTCGGCGTCCACTACCGCCGCCCATTCCTCCACTTGGAGCAGGACGGCGGGGTCGGCCGCGAATACAACCAGCTTGTTGGAGTTCCTCAGGGGTAGCAGGATGAGGGCGTGTGCCTGATCGGAATAGCCCACCGACACGCTATAGCCTTGGGATCTTAGCACGTTGCTCAAGTCGGTAGCCATCTTGGCCACGTCCAGGAAGACCGGCTCGATGACGATGCCGTTGCGGCCGCTCAGGAGCGGCTGGTCGAGCACCTCGATGATGGCGATGGCGCGGTCGATGGTGGTCCGGCTGCCCTTGAGCATGATGGCGCCGAGGGAGGGCCGCACGCGGATGTCGAGTTCGACGCCCGACAGAAGGCGGGCCAGCAGGCCCTCGATCCGGGTCGGCGACATGACCTTCGTGTGGACGATCTGGAATACGGTGCGGTGTGTGGCGGGGACCTCCGGGCTGGCACGGCCGCTGATGAGCAGCGGAATGCCGCTGTCGGTGATCACGTCGGTGGCCTCGAAGGTGAGCACGCCGTCCTCGTCGGCGCGGATGCGCACGCCGTAGTACTCCTCCAGGATGCGTCGCGCGGTGGTGAACAGATCCGCCGGCGACATGGGTTCGGCGATGCGCAAGGTGACGAGGTCGGTGTTGTCGCGCAGGTTCGGCGCGATCAGGAAGGAAAGGCCCAAGCGCTGGTTGAAGAGTTCGTCGATGAAGTTCGGCAGCGGCGCGTCGTTGAACGCCACCGAGATGGGTTCGCCGGTCAGGTCCTGGCCGAGATCGTCCGGCGTGCCTTCCGCGAACGCGGGCCCGCCGGGAACGCCGGGGGCGCGGGTGACGGTAGGGGCGGTGGGTTCCGGGTCTCCATCGGGGGCGGCGAGCAAGACCTCGTCCTCCGGCGCGGGGGGCGTGGAGTTCAGCGGTTCGGGGAACGGCTCGACGTTGAGGCTTGAACAGCCGGCGACGGTGAGGACGAGGGCGATCGCCGGGGGCAGT
>JAPPKV010000033.1 GCA_028819775.1 Gammaproteobacteria bacterium
GTGCTGCTCGGCACGAGGTTCTCGGAGATTCCAAGCCAGTCGTACGCGCTTCCCTTGGCGCGCACGCCGGTGGTTCACGTGCATCCCGATGCCTCGGAACTGCACCGGGTGCATCGGGCGGAACTGGCGATCCGGGCCCGTCCCGGCGCTTTACTGGCGGCCTCGTCGGCACGGGGCAAGCGAACCGTGTACGTGGATGCCATGCACGCGAGCTACCTGGAATGGTCGCGTCTACCGCACCCGTCGCCCGGGGGAATGACCATGGGCAAGGTGATGGCCACGCTCCGCGACCTCGGCGAGGCGCACATGATCGTCACCAACGGGGCAGGCAACTACTCGGGCTGGGTACACCGCTTCCACCGCTTCCGTCGGTTCGGAACCCAGGTGGCGCCCACGTCGGGATCCATGGGCTACGGACTGCCGGCGGCGGTCGCGGCGAAACTCCGCCACCCGGACCGCAACGTGGTGTGCTTCGCGGGCGACGGGTGCTTTCAAATGACCGGCCAGGAGATCGCTACCGCCGTGCAGTACGACGCCCGCGTGATCGTCCTGGTGGTCGACAACGGCATGTACGGCACCATCCGCATGCACCAGGAGCGCTCCTTCCCAGGTCGCGTCCACGCCACGTCGCTGATCAATCCCGACTTCGCGGCCCTGGCCCGGGCCTACGGCGCGTACGGAGAACGCGTGGAACGCGATGCGGATTTCCCGGCCGCGTTCGC
Organism: Gammaproteobacteria bacterium; assembly: GCA_028819775.1. Next base: position 723 of record JAPPKV010000033.1, read on the forward strand.
GCGGGCCCGGGGTGTTCGCCTGCCCGCCGTATTGCACCTTGTAGTCGACCCGGAGGCGATTACACCCGCCGAGACGCTATCGGGTCTGCGCGGTCGGTAGGGGACGGGCTTGTCCCGTCCCGTGCTCGGGGAACCAGGCATGCGTGAACGGACGGGCGGGGACAAGCCCGGGACAAGCCCCGCCCCTACGAGCCTAGCCCGCGCAACGGCGGATTGGCGGGCGACCGCAAGGGTCGCCAACGGGTCGCCCCCAAGGATTCGTTCGAAGACGCCGCTCGGTCACTCCACGCCGATCAGCTCCGTCACCATGGTGCCGCCGCCGGCCATGGGGGGCATCGTCGCCTCGCTCTTGACGGCGAGATGCGGCTTGGCGCGTGTCACCCAGTTCTTGCCCGAGATGCCTGTGCCATCGGCGCTGGCAATGTCCAATCGGTACGCATCGAAGGTTCCCGCAGGCGTTTCCACCGACTCCGCTGCGACCACCTCGATGTGCATCTGCTGCAGTTGCTGCATGCCCGGTTCGAATGCCTCTACACGGGTCTTGAACCCCGGTTCGAGCGGCATGACGGCAAGCGCTGTCTCCAGGTGGCCGAGGACCGTCCCTTCGAACGACACATCGACATCCATCGTGTTCCCGCCCGGCACGGTCACGGCACCCGTGATCGCGTCATCGGCGAAGTCCAGCCTCATGCTGAGCGGACCTTGATCAATGGCTCGGTGCACGGGGCGAAGGCTGTCGATTCGCAGAAACGCGATGTCGGACGCCTGGCCCATCGGCGAATCGACGGTGGTCGCGATGCGCCACACCTCTTCGTCGTTGTGGGTCGTCCTTGACCGCTCAACGGAGGTGTCCATTGTCATCGACTGACCGGCCATCTCCATGGTGATTCGGTAGGTCAGCGCAACAGGCTCCAGGTTGGAGCCGTCCAATGCGACCTCGACGAAATCGCCGTCGTCGGTGCTCGGCATCTCGACATCGTCGATGTCCACCCGGAGTTCGCGCAGTTTCGCTGAGATCTCCGGGGCCGTCTCGCGCTGGTAGCGACCGTCGAGATGCCGGGCCAGGAATCGCTCTATGCCGGCGAACATCGCCAAGCGGTTCTCCTTGCCTCGGAAGCCGTGGCCTTCGTCCGGCGCGAGCAGGTACTGCACGGGACGGTCGAGATCGCGCAGCGCGACGACGATCTGATCCGACTCGGCTTTCTTCACACGCGGGTCGTTGGCGCCTTGGATGATGAGCAGCGGCGCCTCGATGTTCTCGGCGTGGAAGAACGGCGACTGCGCAGTGAGGCGCGCGCGGTCTTCCTCGTCGTCGGGGTCGCCTACGCGGCGCATGAACATCTGCTTGGTGGGTCCCCAGTAGGGGGGGATCGAATTCAGCAAGGTGATGATGTTGGACGGCCCGACGATCGAGACGCCGGCGGCGTAGAGATCCGGCGTGAAGGCGACCCCGGCAAGCGTCGCGTAGCCGCCGTACGACGCGCCCATGATGGCGACCTGCTCCGGATCGGCGATGCCTTCGTCGACGAGGTATTTCACGGCGTCGGTGATGTCGTGCTGCATGACGCCCGTGCCCCATTCGCCGTTGCCGGCGTTGAGGAACGCCTTGCCGTAGCCGGTCGAAGCGCGGAAGTTCGGCTGCATCACGGCGTAGCCCCGGTTGGCGAGGAACTGTACCAAGGCGTTGTAGCCCCAGTAGTCGCGTCCCCAAGGTCCGCCGTGGGGCAGGATCACGGTGGGCAGGTTCTCGGCGGGCACGCCCTTCGGCGTGACGAGATACCCGGGTATCTCCTGACCGTCCCGCGCCTTGTAGCGAATGGCCTGCATGGGCGCGAGGTGGTCGCTCGGCAGTTCCGGCCGGGAGTCGTAGAGCTTTTCGAGCTTCCGCTCGGCACGGTCGTAGAGATAGACCGCGCCCGGATTGGTATCGCTTCCGACCACGACGATCTGCGCCGATTCGTCCTCGGTCCCGGACTGATAGCTGATCTCGCCGTCCGGAAGTTCGTTGCGCAGCCATTCGAGCTCCTGCTGGAGGGCCTCGGTGCGTGGATAGATTCGTACGCGGTCGCCGGTATAGACGGTCGCGACCAGTTCCTCCGTGACGTCGGAGAACCAGGTGCCTCCGAAATCGACCTCGCCGTCGGGGTCGGACTCGATCGCCTGGGCTTCGCCGGTCTCGACATCGACGAGCAGCAACCTCGACAGGTCGACGCCCTTGTTGCTTGTCATGTACACGCGGTTGCCGTCCTTGTGGAACCGCACGGGTCCGCAGTTCTCCTCGAAGTCGCATTCGTAGAGAACCCGGCCGGGTTGGCCGTCCTCCACGACGAGGGTCTCGTAGCCGCCGTCGGGACGCTGCCGGGCCGCGAGCCGTACCGCGCCGG
>JAPPKV010000327.1 GCA_028819775.1 Gammaproteobacteria bacterium
TCAACTCCAGATCAGCGCGCCCGTGCTCTGACCGAAGGACTCCGCCTCTACGCCCACGGAGCGCAGCATCGTCACGAACAGGTTGCACAGCGGGGCGTTGTGCTCGCCTTCGTGGACGATGTGCTTGCCGTGGCTGAAGCCGCCGCCGGCGAGGAGGATCGGCAGGTTCACCGCGACGTGGGAGTTGGCGTTGCCGAGGTTGCTCCCGAACAGCAACGTGGTGTGGTCGAGGACCGATCCGTCACCGTCGCCCTGCTCGCGCAGCGCGGTCAGCAACTCACCGAAGCGCCGCACGATCTCGGTCTCGACGATCTTCAACTGGTCGATCTTGCCCTGGTCCCGACCGTGGTGGGACAGGTTGTGCTGGTCCGCCGTGACGCCTTCGACCTTGGGCACGGTCTGGTGATCCTGGATCATGACGCTGACCACCCGTGACGAGTCGGTGGCGAGAATGAGCGGGATCAGGTCGAACAGGAGTCTCACGCGTCCAATGATGTCCGTGTTGTCGGGGATGTCCTCCGGCGGCTCGGCGTCGACGAGGGGCTTCGGGCGCTTGGTCCACGCCTGCATCTCGACGAGATCGCGTTCGGCAATGCGTACGGCGTCGAAGTAGGCATCCAGCACCTCCCGGTCGGTGCCGCTCACGCGCTTGCCCAATGCCGTCGTCTGCGCGGAGAGGGTGTCGAGGATGCTGCGGCCGTCGCTCAGGCGCCGGGTCTCCCGCTCGACCTCCTCCGGCTTGCCCTGCAGGAACAGCTTGGCGAAGAGCCGGGCCGGGCTGGTCTCGGCGGGAACCATCACGCCGTTCGAGGTATACGACTGGCTCTGGGGCGAGTACGTGCCGAGGACGATCGACGGGAACCGCGTTACGTAGCCGTAGTGGTTCGACACTACCTGGTCGACGGAGATGGTGTTCTGGAACCCGTCCAAACCCGGGTGACGCGCCGAGGTCAGCCAGGTGATCTCGGAATTATGCGCTTGGCGACCGGTCTGCTCCTCGTGGCAGAGGCCCGAGAACAGCGTGTAGTGGTCCCGGTGCTCGTCGATGAGCGCGAGATAGTCGGAGGCCTCGTAGCCCGCCCCCGCTGTCTTCGGAAACCAGTAGTCCGAGTACAGCCCCAAGGTGGCGCAGATGTTCACCATGCGCCGGGGCGGCTTCGCAACGGTGCCAGCGAATGCCGGTCGCATCGACTCCAGGAACGGCAACGCCAGCGCCACGCCGGTTGCACGCAGGAAAGTGCGGCGGTCAATCGGTCGTGAAATGGCCGTTCCTCAAAGACTCCGGAACAGGTCGCTTTGCACGACCTCGTGAATGATGGATCGGACCGGATAGCCGCGATCCGCGACCGAGGTCACGACGCGATGGACTTCATCCCGGTCCGCGAACTCGACCTGGGCACCCGTCGCCAGCGTGATCAGTTGCGCGGCGAAGTGACGCGCGATCTGGTGGAGTTCCTTGTCGAGCAGGATCGCCTTGTACTCCCCGATGTCGGCAAACGCATCGCCCGTCGGCGTGACGCCGCTGGGATCGACGGCCGGACCCTTGCCGTACGGGCGTGGCACGGAGAAGTCGCCGTACTTCGTCTCGCCGCGGGACGCCCGGTAGTTCATCCGGAAGCCGCCGATGGGATCGAACGACTCCAGCGCAAAGCCCGGTGGGTCGATGGACTGGTGGCAACTGTTGCACACGGCATTGGCGCGGTGCGCCGTCAACTGCTCGCGGATCGTCGTGGTACCGCGGATATCCGGCTCCAGTCCTTCAACACCCGGTGGGGGCGGCGGGGCGGGCCGTCCGAGGATGTTGGCCAGCACGAAGTTGCCCCTGGGAACCGGGGAGGTCACCGTCCCGTTGGCGGTGATCTTGTGGATGCTGGCGTGGGTCAGCAGTCCGCCACGCGGGCTATCCACCGCCAATTCGACGCGGCGCATTTGCTGCCCCTTGATGCCCGGGATCCCGTAGTGCTCTGCCAGCCGGCGGTTGACGTAGGTGAAGTCCGCATCGATCAGACCGCCGACGCCGTGGTTCTCGTCGATGAGTTCCTCAAGGAAGAGTTCAGTCTCCGCCGCCATCGCCTTGCCCAGGCGGTCGTCGTATTCCGGATAAAGCCCGCCGTCCGGCGTGGTCTGGTTCATTTCATAGAGCCGGAACGCTTGGCCGGCGAAATCCTTTACGAAGCGCTTCGACCGGTCGTCGTCGAGCATCCGGTCGACCTGAATCGCCAGCACAACCGGTTCCGAGAGTTGCCCGCGGCTGGCGAGTTCGAACAGTTCGTCGTCCGGCATGCTGCGCCACAGGAAATAGGAGAGCCTTGCCGCCAGCGCGAAGTCGTCCAAGGGACCGGCGGAAGCCGTCTGATAGAGGAACGGCGGTGCGCTCAGGATCGCCCGCATCGGGACGCGGACCGCCTCGACGAGCGGAGCGCCGGCGGCCAACGACGGCTCCGCCAAGCTGGCATAGGCCTCCGCCTCGCCATCCTTGAGCGGTCGCCGAAAGGCGCGCGTTGCGAATGCCCGGACGATGTCGAGGACGTGCTCCTCGGACGTCTTTGTCGAAGAAACCTGTCCCGTCTCGTCGAAATCGAGCCCCGGTAGCAAACGTCGCGTGCTCCGGGGTGGCCATTCGTCGATCAGAGGACCCTCAACGGTCAGGGATTTGATCGCAACGCCCTCGCCCTGGTAGTTCGCGACGGTCTTGTCGGGGGCGAAATAGTTGACATAGTCACCGGGCGGACGGTCGAGTTCGGCCACCGAAGGCGCCAGCAGATCGCCCGGGCGCATGAACGTGGTCACCTCCACGGTCCTCGGCGTGTCGTCCAAGAGATCGAACGTCCCGATCAGGTCATCGAGCGATGCCACCGTTCCCTGCTTAACGCCCTGGTAGAGGGTCAGCACCACCGGCGTGTCCGCCTGGTAGGGCATTGCGTCCATGGTGACGCGGTAGCGGCCAGGATACGGTACGGCGTAGCCCTCGGCTTCCGTGTGCAGCATGTACGTCGAGCCGGTGTCGTAGAACATGACAACGCGGTCGTCGACCCGTTTCGTGATGCCGCCACCAAGGATCTTTGCCGTGTGCATGAAGTTCATGTAGCCGGA
>JAPPKV010000127.1:0-1838 GCA_028819775.1 Gammaproteobacteria bacterium
GGCGCGTTCGCCGCCCCGCAGTCCGAGCGGTCATCCCGCAACGCCGACTCCAGACTTGCGCCTAGAGAACGTGGATCGTTAACTCAACGTTGCAGCCAGACCGGAGTCCACGATGCGCTGATCCTGCGTAACGAGAGTGGCACCCAAAATCCGGGCGGTTGCCACGAGGATTCGGTCAGCCGGATCCCGCTGAAAGGACTCGGGCAAGGCGGCCAGTTCCGCCGCTACCGACGGTGAAATCCCCTGCCGGCGCACCAAGGGTGGAGCCACCGCCTTCTCGAGCCACTCTCGCAGCGGCAGCGACAGTTGGATACGCCCCAGACTCCACAGCGTTGCGACTTCCCATAGGGAGATGTCGGAAACCACAAGCGGAGATTCGGCGTCGACCTTCGACAGCACTTGGTCCTGCGCTGTTGACAGTCGAGCGCTTTCGTTGAGCCACCAAATGAGAATGTGGGTGTCGAGCAACCAAGTCACGTCGTGTTGCTTTCCCAATAATCCTCTGGCAAAGCGGGTCCGACGATGTCGCCGACTACCGTCACCGTGCCCTTTAGCTCCATCTGCGGATACTCCGCTGCCGACGCATTTGTAGGCCCGATTTCCGCTACCGGCCGACCACGCTTCAAGATGACCATTCGTTCCCCCGTCGCTTGTACGCGATCAAGAATCGCCAAACACCGAGCCTTGAACTCGGACGCGTTGATCGTTTCCATAATGTGACCAGTATTAATGACTAGTCATATTTGGTCAACCATGCGGGCGCATACCAGCCTAATGGGTTCAGTGGGACGCCAGCACGCCTTCGATGAAGGCGGCTTTTCTCGCCCGGTAGCAATCTTCACCGAGCCCCTCACAGGCCCGCTTCATGTCGTTGTACTGGCACAGCAGTGCCGCATCCCGTCGAAGTGCGTCCCTGAACGTCAGGAACATCTCGAATCGGCTGCCGTTCTCCACCACCTGCAGCGCCACCGGAGTCGGGTACCAGTCCGTCTCCAACATGCATAGCGACTCCGTCCTCAAGGTGCCGGCCTTCACCGAGTAGCCAAGGCGCTCAAGGGCACCTATGGTCTGTGCGAACCGTTCCTGCGGCACGCCAACGAAAACGTCCAGATCGCCCTTGGAAATCGCTCCCGGAACAGCGGACGCCCCGACATGTTCGATGCGGGACTCCGGCACGTGGCGACGGACCACCTCGGCAACGCGCTCAAACAGGTGCGTTGCCGCCGGTTGGTAATCACCGGGAAGAAGGAACTTCACAGCGGCTCCAAACGACCTGCATAGCCCTTACACCATCCAACGCTGACCCCTAGCTCCGGGCCGTGAGATGTCCAGACGCCATCATCCGGATGGATAGGTGGTCTCCATTCGGAAGCAGTCCCCACCGGCCTTCGCTGGCCTCAGAAACACGCGCAAGCGGCTTCGTATGCGGTCAGGCCGCGACGGCATTCGCCTCGTAAAGGTGGCAAGCCACCAACCGATCCGGCTGACCCACGTCGACAACCGGAATCAGTTCCGGCGTCGTCTCGCGGCAAACGTCCATCACCTTGGGGCAGCGATTCGCGAATCGACAGCCCGGTGGAACGTTCACGGGCGACGGGATCTCGCCCTTGATCGCGGTGGACTCGCGGGTTCGTTCGCTGGCCGGGTCGGGCTCCGGGTTGGAGCCGATGAGTAGCTCGGTGTAGGGATGCTTGGGTGCGAAGAACACCCGGTTGGCGGGGCCGATCTCCACCAGCGAGCCCAGGTACATCACCGCCATGCGGTCGGAGACGTAGCGCACCATGGACAGGTCGTGGGCGATGAACAGGAGGGTCAATCCCAACGACTCCTTCAGTTCG
>JAPPKV010000127.1:1848-3091 GCA_028819775.1 Gammaproteobacteria bacterium
ACGACCTGGGCCTGGACCGAAACGTCCAACGCCGAGATGGGCTCGTCGCACACCACGAACTCCGGTTCGAGCACCAGGGCCCGGGCGATGCCGATGCGCTGGCGCTGGCCGCCCGAGAACTCGTGCGGGTAGCGCGACATGTGATCCGGATTGAGCCCAACGCGCCTCAGCCACTCGCCCACCGTGTCCCGGGCCTCCTGGGAGCTCAAGTCCGTGTGCAGCTTCAAACCCTCGCCGACGATTTCGCCGACAGTCATGCGCGGGTTCAGCGACGAATAGGGATCCTGGAAGATCATCTGCATGGCTCGGGCGTAGCGCTGGAAGTCCCCCGGCCGGTACCTGGCGGGCATCGCCTCGCCCTTGTAGACGACGTCGCCGCCGGTCTTGTCATGCAGGCCCAGTACGGTCTTGCCCAAGGTCGACTTGCCAGAACCGCTCTCGCCCACCAAGCCGACGATCTCCTGCGGCGCGATGTCGAACGAGACATCGTCCACCGCGTGCACCACCTGTCCCCGCGCAATCGGGAAGTGCTTGGTCAGGTTGCGGATCTGAACGAGAGGTTCGGTCACGGGGATGCGCCAACTGGGTGATCCTAAGCTAACACGCTATCGCGTGGGGAAGCGACGCCCATGCAGGTCTCCCGGGGTGACCTTATGATGCGCGCCTTCACACCGTCGTTCCGTGCAGCCGGAGTCTGCGATGCAAATCAGGAACACCGAACACCGCCTCGTCGGACGCTGGCCGTCGCGCCTCGAACATGCCGATGGTCGAGCGCTCGACGCCGAGCGGGGAGTCCTCCTAGTACCGTCTTCAAGACGCCGCGGCGAAAGCGCAGCCATCGCCCTGCCTTTCATACGTGTCCCCGCCCAGCGCAACCACGGACTGCCGCCCCTCGTCGTGCTCTTCGGCGGTCCGGGGGTCGGTGCCATCGAGTCGTTCCAAGGGTATTTCTTCGAGTACGTCGAACGTCTGTCGGCGATCTGCGACGTGGTGACCTTCGATCAGCGCGGCTGCCACGGAGCGTTGCCCGACCTGGTCAACGCCTTCCCGCCGGACTACGACTTGGGCGAACCGTTAACGCGCGAGAGTTACCTGGACGCGCAGCGTGACAGCGCAGCACGTCTCGGCGCGTACTGGCGCGAGCGCGGCGTGGATCTGAACGACTACAACACCGTCGAGAGCGCGCATGATGTCGACGACCTGCGCAAGGCACTCGGCGCGGAGCGGGTGAACCTCTACGGTG
>JAPPKV010000506.1 GCA_028819775.1 Gammaproteobacteria bacterium
GAACTTACATGAACGAGCGTTCACGCCGCAACCGAATCGACCGCGTGACCACGCGTGGCGGCGATGCGGGCGAGACCTCGCTCGCCGACGGCCGGCGTTACCCGAAGCACCATCCGAGAATCGAGTTGGTCGGTGCACTCGACGAAGCGACGAGCTTCATCGGTCTGCTGGCCGAAGAGACGGATTCGCCGACCGCCGCGAAGCTCAGAGCGTTTCAGTCGCGGCTCTTCGACCTCGGTGCCTTGGCAGCGACGGGACGGTCCAACGCCGACTGGTCCGCACTCGCCAAGGACGTGGAAGGCGAAACGGAGGCCCTAAATGAGCGACTGGAACCCCTGCGTGAATTCGTCCTGCCGGGCGGCGGTCGGGCGGCGGCCACGGCGCACGTCGCCAGGACGGTCGTGCGACGCGCGGAACGGGCTTGGTGGCGTGCGGCTGCGGACACCGGAGAACTCGCCGACACCGACGGCGGGATTTTCCTAAACCGGTTGGCGGACTGCTTGTTCGTCTTGGCGCGCACACTTGCCGAGACCGAGGTTCTCTGGGAGCCGTTGGGTGGCCCTAGCAAAACCTAGTCCACGGTGCCCACGACAGGTTGGTCTGCCCGGAGAAGGAGGCTGATATGAGCATCGACCTGGAAGAGCGTTTGTTGTGCGCGCTCCAACAAGGATGTTTGGTCCTTTGGGACCGAGGACGAGCAGTTGCTCGACTACCTTCGGGCCAGCTATGCAAGCGAGGGCATTTGACCAGCAGGGTCGCTGATTTCGATGTCCGACTTGGTGGAGCACCTGCGAATCACCGAATGATCCACATGCATGCAGGCTTGACTCTTTGACAATGTCGCCCATGGCCCAAGGTACTAGGGCCACAACTTCGCCACGAGTCCGACCACCTTTCCCAATGCGCTGCGGGCATCGACGTGTCTCGACTGCTTGGCCTCCTTGTGCTTGAAGATCCTGAGTGGGGATCCGATCGTGCACGAAGTGGGCCTAGATCGGCCCAGATCATTGCATCATGATGAGCACAGGTATAGCATCTGATGCTGCTTCAGAGGGAAAGGTGATGCAAGGTCTGGGCTTTCATGAGAACGACCATTGACATAGACGCGCCGATTCTCCGCGAAGTAAAGGCCCTGCAGGTCCGGGAAGGCAAGTCGCTGGGACGGCTCGTTTCCGACCTGCTCGCGCGAGCTCTGAAGTCCGAGGGGGCACGTGTCGCCACGCCGCCCGGCGAATGGATTGCCAAACCGATGGGGGCGCGGGTCGATCTCATGGACAAGGAGACCTTGCACCGCGCACTGGACGGCAAGAAGGCGCGGGAACGTGTGCCGTGAGCTATTCCTTGGATGTCAACATCCTTCTCTACGCGTCGGATAAGTCCAATCCGCTACACACCGCTGCAAGCGGTTTCCTGCAATCCTGCATGGCGGGCAGCGACCTCTTCTACGTCGCCTGGCCTACCGTCATGGGTTACCTTCGCATTGCTACGCATCCATCGATCTTCGACGAGCCGCTCACAACCAAGGAGGCCATGGCGAACGTGCAGACGCTGCTCGACCTGCCCCACTGCCGGTGTCTGGCCGAGGAGGACGGCTTCTGGGAGACATGGCGCGAACTGCTTGGCGAAACGCCGGTTCGCGGGAACCTCGTGCCGGATGCGCACCTCGCGGCGTTGCTGCGTCTGCACGGCGTCGGCACGCTTTACACCCATGACCGGGACTTTCGTCGTTTCGACTTCTTGGATGTGCGGGATCCGCTCGCCGATTCCTGAGCGACGTGGGACTCGATGAACCGATAGGACCGCGGCGACCGAGATCGAGGTCAACTGGCCTAAAGCGCCAATCGCCGGAAGTCGCTTAGCAGTTTCCCCAGGTCGACCACGAACCGGCCTGCCTCGGCGCCGTTGATCGCGCGGTGGTCGTAGGAAAGCGAAACCGGGAGGATTTTGCGGGGGACGAAAGCTGTGCCGTCCCAAACCGGGCGGGTGTCCAGCCGAGCCACCCCGAGAATCGCGACTTCCGGCGCGTTGACGATTGGGGTGAAGCCCGTGCCCCCGACGGCACCCAAGCTGGATATCGTGAAGCACCCCCCTTGCATCTCCTCCGGCTTCAGCTTCTTGGTACGCGCCGCCTCGGATAGGCGGGCAATCTCTTTGGCGAGTTCGTAGACCCCCTTGCCGCCGGCGTCACGCACCACGGGCACGACCAAGCCGTCCTCGGTATCCACCGCGAAACCGATGTGATGGTAGCGCTTGAGAATCAGTGACGTCACCCCCGGGTCCAGCGAGGCGTTGAACTGGGGGTGTTGTTCGAGGGCACGCACGCAGGCCTTCATGATTAACGGCAGCGGCGTGAGCTTGACGCCTTCCGCTGCGGCTTCGTCCTTGAGGGAAGCGCGGAACGCCTCGAGGTCGGTCACGTCGAAGTCGTCGTGCTGGGTGACATGCACGACGTTCTGCCAGCTTCGATGCAGGTTGACGGCACCCCGGGCGCGAATGCGCGACAGCGGCACGATCTCGACCTCGCCGAAACGGGAGAAGTCGACGGGCTCCATCGGGGCGATGGCAAGTCCCGTCGCCGCCGGTGTGGCCAGCGTGTGCTTGACGAACGACTTGACGTCGTCCTTGACGATTCGGCCCCGGGCGCCCGAGCCGTTCACCGTCGCCAGGTCGACGCCGAGTTCCCGGGCCAGGCGGCGTACCGCGGGTCCCGCGTAGACCTTGGCGGTCGTGGCTACCCGATCCGGGGGCGATTCGATGGGCTCCGGGGCTGTCGCCGGCACCGCAGGCTCGACCGGCTGGGCCTCCGGGGGCGATGTCGACACCGCGGCCGAGGGCAAACCCGCCGTCCGCTCGGCTTCCAGCACGACCAGCAGGGAAGCCTCTTCGACATCGTCGCCTTCGCCGACCGCGACCTCCACCACCGTGCCCGCGAACGGCGATGGAATCTCCATGGAAGCCTTCTCGGACTCGACGACGACTAGGAGATCGTCCACGGCCACCGTCTGTCCCTCGGCCACGGCGACTTCGATCACCGACACGTTCTCCGCTTCGCCGACGTCGGGCAGGCGGATCTCCACACGTTCTGTC
>JAPPKV010000023.1 GCA_028819775.1 Gammaproteobacteria bacterium
TGGACCTCGATCTGCTCCGGCGAGTGATAGCCGTAGTCGATGTCGTGGATGGTCAAACTGTCGACCGATGCCAGTCCGAGACGTTGCAGGGAGTCTTCGTGCTGCCGGAGAATCGCGGCCTCGTGGTACTCGAAACGGACCCGAAAGCCACTGACCGGATCCCGGGGCGTTCGGACTTCGCCGCCGGGGCTAAGGGTCTTGTTGCCTTCGTCGCGCACGGGCTCCGGGACAAGCGTCTTGCCGATCTTGGTGTTGACGCGGAATACGGGCCTCGGTGCCAAGCTGGCCAGCGCAAGTCCCAAGCGTCGTTCCGATCGTCCCAGACCGTACCAGGGCGCGGTGTCGTAGAACCGGACGCCGGTTTCCCAGGCGGCGGCAACGGTGGCGAAACTCGCCTCGTTGCCGATCGCCGGGCTGCCGATCGTGCCGCCGCCGAAACCCAGCGGCGTGACGGCAAGCCGGCTCTTGCCGACGGCGCGCATTGCGTTCGTGTCCATCGTCGATTCGTCGCGACCCGTCAATCGACACTCAAGGCGTCGACCCAAACCCGGGCGTTGCGCTTGGCCCCCGCAATGGCCCGAGGAGAACGTCCCTTGTGGTCCGCAAGCTCGCAATCTGCACCGGCGTTCACGATTAGGCGCACCACATCCAGCAACTTCGCCTTGTCCTTTACCGTTGACCGCAACGCGGAAGCGAGCGGCGTCTCGCCCTGTCGATCCTGGGCATCCACCTGTGAGCCGTGTTCAAGCAAGAGCGCCACGATGTCCACGAAGCCCGCCTTGGCGGCGCAATGCAGTGCGGACTGGCCCTTGTGGTTGCGCACGTTCACGTCGGCGCCGGCCTCGATCAGTGTACGCACCTTTGCCACGTTGCCGCCGCGGTCCCCACGGGATTGGAACACGATTGGCGGCCAGCCGCCTTCCGCATGGTCCGGTCCGTAGTCCACGCCGTGCGCCTTCAGCAGACCGACCATCGCCGGGTTGGCGATTCCCGAACGCGGCGGCTCCGACGTCGATGGATCAAGGCCCGCCGCGATCAACGCCTCCAGGATGTCCACCCGGTCCCGCCAGATGCAGAAACGGACCAGGAAGTAGCCGTGGGGACGCGGATCGGCGCCGGATTCCAGCAACGCTGAGACGATCTCGGCATGCCGCGACGCGACGGCGTAGTGCAACGGGGTCGCCACGACGTTCATGTCGTTTTGTTTCCTCTCGGCCCCGGCAAGGTCGCGGTCGCGGTCCAAGTATTCCCGCACCGCCTCGATCTCGCCCAGGTAGGCCGAGGTGTGGATGTCGAGCGCGGCACCCCGGTCGAGAAGGAACGCCGCGACGGCTAGGTGATTCTTGTGGCGGGCCGCGCAGTACGGCGAGATATCGACCAGGAGCGGCGTGAAGTGGCAGCCGCAGGCGTCGATATCCGCATCGAGGTCGGCAAGGTATTCGACCACTTCGAGCCGCCCGCGGTAGGCCGCCTCCCACAGCATGGTACGACCGTGGGAACCGGTGCGCCGCAGCCAGTGTGGTTTCTCGGCCAACACGGCCTGCAACGTGCCGAGATCCCCGCGCCCAGCCGCGGCCACGCCGATCTTCAGGAAATCGCTGGCTTTGCCGGTCAGCAAACGACACCCCTCCGCAGTTCCGCGACCGAGTCTATCAACGCGGGCGGCTACAATGGCGACCACGCTGGGCACACGTTGTCGGATGAACGAACCGCTTGCAATCCCACTCGCCGACCCGAGGGCACTCGAGCCGTCGCTGGTGGGCGGCAAGGCTGCATCGCTCGGACGTCTGGTCGCCGAGGACTTCCCGGTTCCGCAAGCCGATCTGCTCACCGTGCGTTTTTTCGTCCCGTGGATCGAAGCGATGACCTCGGCGGCACAGTGGAACGACCTTCGCGCGGTGCTGATCGACTCCGACGGTTCCGAGGCCGGCGAAATCGAACAGCAGTGCACGGCACTCAAGGCCCGTGCCTTGCGCCTTGAGTTCGACATCAAGCAACGGCAAGCACTAGAGGAAATCGTCAACCGCGCCCGGGATGGTGTTTTCGCGGTGCGCTCCTCCGCGCCGGAGGAGGATCTCGCTCACGCTTCCTTCGCTGGTCTCTACGAAACCCGGCTGCATGTGACCCCCGGGGACTTGGTGGCGGCGGTGCGACAGTGTTTCGCCGCCTGCTTCGATGCACGCCTCTTGGTCTACAAGGCCAAGCGGGATTTGGATCCGGCACCGAGTTTCGCGGCCATCGTCCAACGCCAGGTTGCAAGCGACGTGTCCGGTGTCGCTTTCTCCCTCAACCCGAACAACAACGATTTCGACGAGATGGTGGTCAATGCCGCCCATGGTCTCGGCGACAAGCTGGTCGCCGGCGAGGTGGATCCGGACCAGTGGGTGATCGACAAGGTGAACGGCACGACCCTCGAAAACCGTGTGGGCGCACGGCCTCGCGAACCCCGCGCGGGGCCCTGCCTCGACGAGGCCAAGCTCGCCGCGGTCACCAACGCCGTCTGCGGGGTGGAGTCGCTGTTCGGCCTACCCGTCGATGTCGAATGGGCCTTCGAGGGCTCTCGCCTCTACCTGCTGCAGGCGCGTCCCATCACGACCTACATCCCATTGCCCGAGGAGATTCAGACCGCCCCGGGAGAACAACGTCTGCTCTACATGGATCCGAGCCTCGGCGAAGGCATCACCATGAGCGGCGCGATCACGCCCCTGTCCGTGGATCTGTTCGCCAAGCTGTTCGAGTGGCTCGGGGGCTACGTCTTTGGGCCGTCCTTCCTGGAACCCAACCTGAAGCGGGGCATCGTGGCTGCGGCGGGCGTGCGGCTCTACGGCAACGCCTCGCACCTCATGCTGTTTCGGGACCTGCGCAAGGTGGCCCCCGAGAAGCGCTTCGTCGACACCACGCTGGCGGAGCTGTTCGCGACGGCCGACCTCGAACCCTACCGGGTGAAACCACCACCCAACCTCGCCCGCCGCCGGATGATTCCCGCGCTCGCCAAGGCGACGGTGCGGCTGGGCCCCTTCGTCGTCTCCCTGGTGCGCGCCATCCTGCGCCCCAAGGCGTTCCTCGCGGGCTATCG
>JAPPKV010000046.1 GCA_028819775.1 Gammaproteobacteria bacterium
AGTCTTCGAAGACGTTCGCTTCGGAACCGGGATAGCCGAAGGTCAGTCTCCGGCAAATGATGGTGGACATGGGCGATAGGCCTCGTTTTGCAGGGGGCGTGGAACGCTCGGGCTGCTCGGCCTATCGCATTGGGCTCTCGCTTTAAGGTTCGAAGGGTTGAGGCAGGGGCCGATTATAGCGCCGTTGTGTCGTTGCCTCGGAAGCGGGATGCCATACTGGTCCCCATTCCATGGTAAGGCTGGCGTCCAATGGCGCGTTTTCTCGCCAAGCCCGTACGGCGTGGCGCATCGCCCGGATTGATTGCGGCGATCGTCGAGGGCCGGGGTGTTCGGGCAATCGCTGCCGCAGGCGTGCGCAAGGCGGGGCATCCACAACCGCTCCTAACCACGGACTCCATACACATCGGTTCGAACACCAAGGCCATGACGTCAACCCTGTTGGCCGTCCTGGTCCGCGACGGCGTGTTTGCGGGCGGCTGGAACACGACCATCGCGGACGCCTTCCCGGAGCTTCGCGACCATATCCACCCGGCGTACCGCGACGTAACACTGTGGCAGCTAGTGACTTTGACCGGCGGCGTCAAATGCGACGCGGCAGATTGGCATACGCATCGAGATGCAGGCCTCATCGACGGACGCTACAGGATCCTTCGCGACAACCTGGCTGATCCGCCTGCTGCAACTGCCGGTGAGTTCGCCTACTCAAACCTGGCCTATGTGGTTGCGGGAGCCATGGCGGAGAAAGCCGCCGGCAAAAGTTGGGAGTCGTTGATGCAAGAACGGCTTTTCGAGCCGCTCGGCATGGCAAGCGCGGGCTTCGGGCCGCCGGGCGCGCCAGGAGAGGTCGACCAGCCCTGGGGGCACCAACGCGATCCGGAGACCGACGACTGGGTACCCAATCAGCTTGACAATGCACGGGCGATCGGTCCGGCCGGCACCGTGCATGTCGCGATCGACGACTGGGCGAAGTTCATGGCTCTTTGGCTGTCCGAGGATCCGCCAGCCATCCTTGACCGCGAAGGGCTGGACCGGTTGATCACCCCGGTGTCAGGACGCTATGCAGCCGGCTGGAGCGTCGAGTCGGGGTCATGGGCGAAAGGTGAGGCGATCACGCACGGTGGGAGCAACACGTCTTGGTACGCGCTGCTGTGGATCGCACCGAGAATCGGCCATGCCTACGTCGCGGCGGCAAACTCGGCCGAGGTGGATGTCAGCCGCACGTTTCGCTTGCTTGACGTCATCGTCTCGAAACTGATCCGGTCCGCGCGCCGGCCGGGGCGGCTCGCCCGTCTGTTCGACCGTGCCTGCGGAGCTAGCCGGTGACGGTGCCGGCATGGCGGCGCGGTTGCTGTGGATTCTCGTCGCGCGGTACATTGTCCAGTAACTGTCACGATGTCGAACCAGGCAAACGCGCCCGTTCCTACATGCATGTCCATTCCGCAGGCAGCGTTTCCACGGGTTCAGTCCATCCCCGAGTCGCTGATCGCGTGCCAAGCGCGAGTGTGGCCGTCGCCATCGCGGGCTGTCTGTTTTCGATCATGCCCTGCATCGGGTTCGAACCCGAAACGGGAGCAAGTACAAGCAGTGCGTTTCAACGGTTCCTTCGCGAAACGGACTGCTCCATCGCCAAAGGCACCCGGATCGTTCACTATCCGACGGTACATCCCGCGCCCGGGGCGCCCTTGGCGTTGGTGTTGAAGGACGCCGACTACGAGTTCGATCCGATTTTGGTCGAATCCGGGTTCAACTTCGTTCAGTTCGTGAAGCGACGCCGCAATGCGGTCGTCTTTTCCGAGGCCTACTGGACATCCAACATGGTTGACGAATACCGGGAAGTCAGGCGGGCGTTGAGGCGGGCGTCGGATCAATCAACGGCAAGTTTGGCCTCGGCGGCTTTCGTACCGTGGCTATTGCGCGACGGTAGCTACAACATCAGGCGAATCAAGAAGGTCTTGATGGAGACGGACGAAGTTCGTGACCTGGACGCGACCACCAAGAGCCTTTTTGAAACGTTGACCGGTGCGGATGTGGCATTCGTGACGGGCATCATCGACGATCTTTTGCCTTCCACGACACTCGGGTCGGTCGGCGAGGTTTTCGCGCGTTTTTTGCGTATCACGAATTGGTTGGCGACCCAAACGAGATCATCCGCGATCTACATGGGCAGCTTCGGGGTCTCGCGGAGGAATACAACCTGGCGGATGGTTCCGACACGCGTGCAAGGATCGAGTCCGAGTTCTCGGCAGTGCAATTGAGGAAGTTTAAGGTCGAGAAAGTCGTTCACGACTCGGTGTTCTTCTGGCGCGAATACCTGTTGCTTCGTTCCGTCAGGGAATTCCTCGAAATGCAAGGGGACAAAGACGGGTTGATCGTGATTTCGTACGGAGCGGGCCACGACTTCTCAGATGAGTTCGTGGATTACGACTTTCAGGTGCTGCCAATGGCGTGTTCTGTTTCGTTCGATTCGATTGGCGCGATCCACCGTGTTGTCTTCCTGGTTCGGATGGCACAGCACACGGACGACCGGGGGAGACTCGCGGTGATCCACTCGGAAATCGTGGAACGCTGGGCCGGTCTCAACGAGGCCGACATCGAACAGTACGTGGCCTTCCGAAAACACGGGTTGGATTGGCAGCTAGCCGACGGCGCCATCGACGAGAGGATGCGCGACGCCCTGCTGGCCCGGATTCGCGAGGCACCGCTTGAGCACTTGCGGTCCGAGCTGACAGTTCGCGGGGCTTCGGTGGCGACGCGGATCGAGAGGGCATTCGAGACGTACATCGCCGCATACCGCTGACGTCGTCGGTGTTAGTCAGGCGATCGTCCCGAGCCGACCAGGTGCTAGGAAACGCCCGGGCGACGACGAGCGTTGCCCGACGTTGCTGTCGCCGTTGTACTACGCCTCGCAGTCAGGCAAACGGATCAGTTCCCGCACGCATCATCTGCCCCACCCGGCCGTAGTCGGGTTGGTGCGGATTCTCGTAGGGATACAACGCTTTGCCGACAACGCGCTCAAGCTCCGGGTACTTCTGTAGCAATTGGGGCGAGGTGGTTTCGTAGTTGTG
>JAPPKV010000508.1 GCA_028819775.1 Gammaproteobacteria bacterium
GCGACGCTCCTGATCGTGTACCTGGTGTCGTTGCCGTTGGGAATCGGCAAGGCGATCCGCGACGGCACGTCGTTCGACGTCGCCACGAGCGTGCTGATCCTCATCGCCTACGCCATTCCGGGTTTCGTCTTGGCCATGCTGCTGATCATCCTGTTCTGCGGCGGCGAGTACCTGGACTGGTTTCCGTTGCGGGGATTGACATCGGAGGACTATGCCGCACTCGGCATCTGGGAGCGCCTCAAGGACCGCGCGTGGCATCTCGCCATGCCCGTCGCGGCGATGGCGGCGGGCAGTTTCGCGACCTTGACGATGCTGACCAAGAACTCGTTCCTCGATGAAATCGGCAAGCAGTACGTGCTCACCGCCAAGGCCAAGGGCCTGACCCCGCGCCGCGTGCTCTACGGGCACGTATTCCGCAACGCGATGCTGATCGTCATCGCGGGATTCCCGGCGGCCTTGCTCGGCATCCTCTTCACGGGCGTGATCTTGATCGAGGTCATCTTCTCGCTGAACGGCATCGGGTTGCTCGGGTTCGAGGCCATCATGACGCGGGACTATCCCATCGTCTTCGGCACGCTGTTCATGTTCACGCTGCTCGGGCTCGTGACGCAGTTGATCGCCGACATCACCTACACGCTGGTCGATCCCCGGATCGACTTCGAGACCCGGGGGACGTGAGGGTGACCTTCAGCCCGCTTACGCGACGCCGGTGGGCCAACTTCCGGTCCAACAAGCGGGGCTACTGGTCGCTGTGTCTCTTCCTAGCACTGTTCACGGTGACCCTCTTCGCCGAACTCATCGCCAACGACAAGCCGTTGGTGATTCGATACCAGGACAGCTTCTACTTCCCGTTGTTCGAGACCTACGCCGAGACCGAGTTCGGCGGCGTGTTCGAGGTCGAGGCGGACTACCGCGAACGCGTTGTCCAGGACCTCGTCACCGACGCGGGCGGTTGGATGATCTGGCCGCCGATTCGGTTCAGCTACGACACCATCGACTACGACCTGCCCGGCGCCGCGCCGTATCCGCCGTCGCGGGAGCACTGGCTCGGCACGGACACGGTCGGCAAGGACGTCCTGGCTTCGCTCATCTACGGGGTGCGGCTGTCGTTCCTGTTCGGGCTTGTACTCACCTTGCTCTGTTCGATCATCGGCGTCTGCGTCGGCGGCATGCAGGGATACTTCGGCGGCAGGATCGATCTCTTCGGCCAGCGTTTCGTCGAGATCTGGGCGGGTTTGCCGACGCTCTTCATACTGATCATCCTGGCGAGCATCGTGGAGTCGAACGTGTTCTGGCTGCTCGGCCTGTTGGTCGCGTTCGGCTGGATGTCGCTGGTCGGCGTGGTTCGCGCGGAGTTCCTGCGCGCGAGGAACTTCGAGTACATCGAGGCGGCACGCTCACTGGGCGTCGGCGATGCCACGATCATGCGGAGACATGTCCTGCCCAATGCGATGGTGGCGACGATCACGTTTCTGCCGTTCATCCTCACGGGATCGATCACGGTGCTAACCTCACTTGATTTCCTCGGCTTCGGGCTACCCGCGGACTCGCCGTCGTTGGGCCGTTTGCTGGCCCAGGGGCGCGCCAACAGCATCCACGCGCCCTGGCTCGGGCTCACGACCTTTCTGACGGTCGCGACGATGCTGACGCTGCTCATCTTCGCGGGCGAGGCCTTTCGTGATGCCTTCGACCCGCGCAAGGATCCGGCGTCGGGCCCGATGCAGCGCCATTTCTGATGGGCGCTTTCACAAGCCGATAGCTTCGCGTAGCGTTGCCGGTTTTGTTGCGGGGATTCAAATGAACGACGGCGACCACTACGGCTTCGCGCTGCCGGACGAGTTGATCATGCTGCGCGACCAGGTGCGCCGTTTCATGCGCGAAGAGGTCAAGCCCATCGAAGACCGGCTGCCCCATGACGCCACCGGCTGCGCCCCGGAGGATCGCGCCCGGTTGCGGGCCAAGGCCGAGGCAATGGGCATGACGCGGCTGACCGTGCCCGAGCAGTACGGCGGCAACCAGGTGAGTGCACTGGCCCGGGCGATCGTCGCCGAGGAATCCGCCAAGTGCCGTCTCGGCGCCTATGCACCGGCTCTCGGCGCGTTCGCGGGCGGCCCGCCGGTGGTTATCTGGGGCGGCACGCCCGAGCAGATCGAGAAGTACGGCATGCCCTGCGTGGATGGGCAGAAGCGTGCGTTCGTCGCTATCACCGAGCCCACCGGCGGCTCGGATCCGCGCAACAATATCGAGACCCGGGCGGTGTTCGAGGGCGGAAAGTGGCGTCTGACGGGCCGGAAGATGTGGATCACCGCCGCCAAGGGCGCGGACTACGGGATCGTCTTCGCCCGTACCCGGGACGGCACAGCGGATGCCCCGCCGGAGATCACGGCGTTCATCGTGGAGCCAACCTTCCCAGGTATCGAGTTCAACGAAATCAAGGTGATACGGGCGTTATCTCCGTACGAGATCGTCCTCGACGGCTGCGAAGTACCCGAGGAGAACGTGCTCGGGGAGGTCGGTCGGGGTTTCGGCGTTGCCCAGAACTGGCTCGTGGATGCCCGCATCCCCTACGCCGCCGGCTGCATCGGCATCGCCCAGGAAGCCCTCGACATGGCCTGCGGCTGGGTCAAGCAGCGGCCCGTGCGGGGCGGGCGGCTGGCCGACAAGCAGGCCGTCCAGTGGATGATCGCCGACTCCGAAGTGGAACTGCGCGCGGCGCGGTTCCTGATCTACGACGCCGCGTCGAAGGTGGATGCTGGCGAACCGGGCAAGGTCGATGCGTCGGTGTGCAAGCTCTACGGCACGGAAACGGCCGGCAGGGTCGTCGACCGGGCGATGCAGATGTTCGGCGGCATGGGCATGGCCAAGGAGATGCCGCTGGAGCGTTGGTATCGGGAGTTGAGGGTCAAACGGATCGGCGAAGGACCGTCCGAAGTGCACCGGGTGGTGATCGCCCGGGACAAGCTGCGCAGGACCGACGGGGGCATGTATTTCTCGTAGGGGCGACCCTATCGCGCCCGCCAGGGCGCGCGGTCGCCCGG
>JAPPKV010000320.1 GCA_028819775.1 Gammaproteobacteria bacterium
CGTCCCAATCCACATCCTCGTCGTCCAGGTCGTCGAGCCAGTGGATGGCGTAGCCGGGAGGCAGCGGCTCGTTGCGCTCCAAGCGGCCGCCAAAGTCGCGCAACCGGGCGAGCATGTCCTTGAGGTAGGGATCGGTGGGCGGCGCAGGCCGTTCGATTTCCGCAAGTTCCAGGAGCTCGTTGTGGCACCACAGGAAGAGTTCCTCCCCGGGCAGGTAGTCGCGCTTGGCCGGTGTGTCCGTGACCTGGTCCAAGTCGTCGTAAACGCGGTCGCAGAACCGGCGCAGTTTCTGGCTGCCTTGCGATGCGGCTTTGACGGTCTTCAGTGTCTTGATCATCCGATCGCGATGGCGATCGAGTACGGTTTGCGGGTCCACGGGTAGTCCTTGTCGTTGGAATAAAGGGACCCGGAATGATTACGCACACGATCGGCGAGACCTGTGCGACGACAGCCACCGCCCGTGTGCGACATTCGCCCTTCTGCGAGTAGGCA
Organism: Gammaproteobacteria bacterium; assembly: GCA_028819775.1. Next base: position 493 of record JAPPKV010000320.1, read on the forward strand.
ATCGCTGTTTCCAGGGGAACGGGTGGACGGATGATCGTCCTTGCCACGGGCCGATGCGCCTCGGCATCGCCCTCGAACAAGCGGGCCATCTCTAGCGAACACCGCGCCAGGGCACCTCGAGAGTCCGGGTCGGTGCTCGACACGAACCCGCGGTTCTACTTGAGGCTGCTCTCCATGTAGAGCATCAGTTCCAGCATCCGGTCGAGCAGTTCTCCGGACGATGCCCCCGGAAAGTTGCGCAGCACGAGCTCCTTGACGAACAGACGCGCAATGTAGCGGAGCTGGGAAGCGCGGGACTGGGAAGCGAAAACGAAATCGCGGTGACCGCTGTTGACGACAATCAGTTCCCGGTCGAGCTCGTAGCGCGAACGCCACAACTGCCCGGGCGCATTCTCATACGTGTAGCCCGGCAATCCCTGCCGCGCCGGTGCCCCATCGCGGTCGGCTACCAGCGAATCGGTGACCGTGACGAGGGCCTTCGCCTCGCAAACAACGTCCCGCTGCGTCGCAACGAGCTTCAATGTTGTCAAGCCCGGCTCTTCGGGTGCCTGGAATCCGACGATCTCCGCATGAGGGTCGTCGAGTTGGCCGTTACCCTCGACGAGGGTCCAAGCGAAGATCACCCCTTCATCCACCTGTCTGCCCGAGCGGTCCCGGCAGACGGCGCGCAGCCTGCGACTGGCACCAACTTTCACCACCGACGACGCTGGCGATATCCGGGCGCTGTAGAGTGGACCCGCAATTTCGAAGAATTCCTGCCGTGGTGCGGGTTCCTCATCCCCACCGGGGAGCTCGCCAACCGTCGCCTCCAGTTGGCGTTTCGACGGCTCCAGCGCCGGCCCAGTCGCGGCCTCCGACCCACGCCCAGATCCGCCTCGATGCACGTCGAACCAATCGTATTCCTCCGCGGGCAAGGCCAGGAGCGCTTCCCGAAACGCACGCCGGATCGACTTCAGCGTCCGTTCGCTGGCTCGCTCCTCCTCCGCTCGCCGGAGATCGGCGATCAAGTCGCCGAGCTGTTGCGCAACGGCCTCGAGACCTTCCCGAAGCGCTGCGAAGGCTTCATCGCGGATTACACCTGTACGGGTTCCGGGGGTGAGGTTGACGAACGGCGCATCAACAACGCCGTCGACATAGCCGCTGCTCCAGGGACCCTCCTGGAAGCCGTCGAGGGCGGTCAGTTCGACGACGCGGGTGCCGTTTCGATACAGCGATACGCCGCGGGCGGACGACGGATCGTCGAGGTAGAGCTCGAGCTTGATCTCGCCGAACCCCGTCTCGGGATTGTCGAGTGTTAAAGTCAGCCGTCGAACGCGCAAGAAGGGCTCTCTCGATGGCGGACAACGAGCCGGTCATCCAAGGTGTCGGCTGGGACTTGACGGGTGAATATCCCGCTGCCGACTCGGCGGAAATCGACGCGGACTTCGAGCGGCTCGGCGCTGTTCTGGACGACATCGAGCGGCGCAACGGTGCGCTGATTCCGTTGCTGGATAGCGTCGCCGCGTTGACCGTCGATACCGCCGCCGACGCGATCGAGGATGCCCGGCAGATCTTCGCGCTCATCGAACGGGCGCGAAAACTCCTGCGCGACCCGGAGACCTACGCCGAGTGCTGCTTGAGCGTGGATAGCCAGGACGAGCAGGCGCAGGAGCTTCTCGGGCACCTGCAGTCGTTCAGCAAGCGGTTCGATGAGCTTGCCGAACCCCTGGGGCAGTTTCTCGACCTCGCCCCCGGGTCGGTCGTCGATGCATATCTCGCCGATCCCTCGGTGGCGCCCTCCCGGTTCAACGTCGAGCACTCCCGCCGTCGACGCCACGAACTCCTGCCGCTCGCGGAGGAAAACCTCGTTACCGGCCTCGGCGAAGACGGCATCCATGCCTGGGGTCGCCTCTATGATCAGCTTTCCGGCACGCTGTCCTGCGATGTGACGGTGGGCAACGAGCGTCGCGACGTGGGGCTAGCCGAGGCGGCCGGGCTCATGCAGAAACCCGACGACCGCTTGCGCGAGAATGCCTGGCGGGCCATCAACGAAACCTGGGACGAGCACGTCGAGTCCTGTGCAGCGGCCATCAACGCCATCGCCGGCTGGCGTCTGGAAATGTGCCGGAAGCGGTCGGTCCGGGCCGAGACCACGATCCACTATTTGGACGCGCCGCTGCACGCCAACCGAATCCAGCGGGAGACTCTAGACACCGTGCTGCAGGTCGCCGAGGAAGGTATCCCGCTCGCCCGCCGCGCCGCGCTACTGCAGGCGAAGGCCTACGGCAAGAGCCACTACGGGCCCTGGGACAACCGGGCACCCGCACCCGTCGCCAACGGCGAGGCTCCCATCGCCTACGAGGAGGCGCTCGATCTCATTGCCCGCGCGTACGGGGAAGTCGAGCCGTCGATGGGCGACTTCGTTCGTATGATGGCCGGGAAGAACTGGATCGAAGGGACGGTCGGACCGCGCAAGCGGCCCGGTGCGTACTGCACGGGATTCCTCAAATCGCGCACGCCCAGGGTCTACATGACCTACACCGGCGGCAGCAGCGACGTCATCA
>JAPPKV010000298.1 GCA_028819775.1 Gammaproteobacteria bacterium
CTGTGCAGCACTGGGTATTCGGCTACGGCTCGCTGATCTGGCGGGTCGACTTTCCTCACCACGAGCGGCGTCGTGCCGACGTTCGCGGTTGGGCGCGACGGTTCTGGCAGGGCTCCCACGACCACCGAGGCACGCCGGATGCGCCCGGCCGCGTGGTGACCCTCGTCGAGGAGACGGATGCCGTGTGCGTCGGCGCCGCCTACCGCGTCGACGAAGCGGTGTTCGAGCACCTCGATCACCGTGAGAAGAACGGCTACGAGCGCGTGTCCGTGACGATGCGGCTGTCCGCGACCAACGGGGCACCTTCCGTGGGTGACACGGTGAATGGCGTGACCTACATCGCGTCACCCGGAAATCCTGCCTTTCTCGGGCCTGCGGACCTCGAGGCCATGGTCGCGCAGATCGCTCACTCGCACGGTCCGAGCGGCAGCAACCGCGACTACCTCTTCCAACTTGCAGCGGCGTTGAACGACCTTGGCGCAGAGGACCGCCACGTCGAGGCACTGGTCGAGCGCCTGCGGTAGGCGCGCCCTTGAGGATCCATCGAGGGTCGTTACCCCAACATCAGAGCCTCTTGCGCAGAAACACCAAGGACTGATCCCCCGGGTAGTCGTCGAGTTCCCCAAACCGCTCGTAACCATGGCGTTCGTAGAAATCCGGCGCCTGAAAGCTATAGGTTGTCAGGTGCGCACCATGACATCCTCGATCCCTCCCCAGGTGTTCCCCGGCCGCGAGTAGGCGGCTGCCCAGTCGCTGGCCCCGATGATTCGCGTCAACCCAGAGGGTCTCAACCGTCAGCCATCCATAGGCAACATCGCAGATTAATCCGGCCACGACTTCCCGCCCCACGCCGTGCACCGCCAGAACGATCCGGCCCGCATTCGGGTCCGCATGCCGGGACCGATTGTGCTCGCGCAAACCGGACTGGATGGCCGCGATAACCCGGCTCATCTCCGTGTCGTCAGCCGAATCCGTGTAGTCCCTTATTTCCATCGATCCCGAAGGTTGGGGGCCTGGTCGGACCCGACGAATCGTCCCTTGACGGGCTTGGGATTGCCTGCAGCGCGCGCTAGAGAACCGCTCAGCGATGCGCCGCCGCACTCCCGGCGAAGTCCGGGTCCAGCACTTCGGCACGCAGCTTCAGACCCAGGGCGCCGACCACCCTTAGGACGGTCTCGAACGTCGGGACGCGCTCTCCCGAGAGCGCTTTGTAGAGGCTCTCGCGGGACAACCCCGCATCGGACGCCACCTGCGCCATACCCCGAGCGCGGGCGATGTCGCCCAGCGCCTTGGCTACGAACGCGGCATCGCCGTCCGACTCCTCGATGGACGCCTCCAAGTACGCCGCCATCTCCTCGCGCGTGCGAAGGTGCTCGGCAACGTCGTAGGGCGCGGTAGCGGTCTTGGTCATGCCGTCTTCCTTAGAGGTTCCTCGCCAGCCGCAGGGCCGTCTCGATGTCGTCACTCTGGGTGCGCTTGTCGCCTCCTGCCAACAGTACGACGACCGTGCTGCCCTGCCTCTTGTAGTACACCCGGTACCCGGGACCGTAGTCGATGCGCAGTTCCGAGACGCCTTCGCCCACGGGCCTCACGTCGCCCGGGTTGCCCGCCGCCAGCCGCTCGATGCGAACCTGCACGCGTGCCCGGGCGCGAACGTCCCTCAAACCGTCCAGCCACCTCGCGAAGACCTTCGTCCTGCGGACTTCGAGCATCTGCACAAAGTAGCCAACAGGCTACACCGCTGTCAATCCCCCAATCTGCGTCCCTGACCTTCCCGCTGATCCCCACGACTCGCGTTTGTCGCCGACAACGCCCGCCCATTCGATACCAGCCCTTGGCACGCGTACTAGGCACGGTTCAAAACAATCCCCTGCCATGATGCTAAATTGCGCTGGGTGTGCAGTGGCAAATTCGCGGAGACGTCCATTACATGAGTACTGGATATGAAGCGCCGTCCGCCGAACCGCTCACGGCCGCGCAAGTGAGGATGTTCAAGGCGTTCGGCTATCTACATTGCCGAGGCGCGTTCTCTGCCGCCGAAATGGCCGACATCATCCGCACCGTCGAGTCGGGTCGCGCTCGAGGTCTGGACCGCGCCGACGGGCGCGAGCTGATCGCCGGCATCGAGCGGCTGACGGCGTTGCTGCTCGAGGACGACCGGTCGGGTGGCGCGGTGGCGCAGTTGATGCAAGCCATGGGTGAACGCCGCTGGCTGCTCTCCGGCTCCAACACCCTGTGGGGCGCGGCCAAGGACCGAGGCGCCCCGAAAGGGTTGGAGCATGTGCACATCCCGGAGCATGGGTGGCACAGCGACAACCCAGGTGTATTCGAGTGTTGGCCTCGGATCAAGGTCATGATGTATCTCCGGGACACGAGGAAGCAGGGAGCGCTGCGCCTGATTCCCGGCTCCCACCGCCCCGAGTACCAGGAGCAGTTGAAGCCGTTGATGGGTTGGCACGGCACCGCGGATGCACCTGCCACGTATACGCCCGAATACGCCGAGCACACGTTCGGCGTCAAGGGCGTCGAGATACCCTCCGTCGTGGTCGAAGCGACGGTCGGGGACATCGTCTTCTTCCACCACTCGATGTACCACGCGGTCTTCAACCACGCACCGGACCGCCGTCTGCTGGCCTATTGGTTCGTCGGCTACCCCGACACAGATGCCCGGCTCGCCTCGCTGTGGCGCAACGATGTCACCTTCACGGCTGGATGGCGCCGCAACGGCGAAGCGTGGCGCGGCAAACCTTCACCTCTGCTGAAACACTCGAATCCGATGGTACGGGCATTGGCGGAGCCGCCCGAGGTTTGGGCGCGTTGGAGGGCCCAGGCGGAGGCGGCGCACCGCGCGCTCCCGTTCCCCGACGCCGAAATATCCGTCTACCAGCCGGCAGCGGAGCATCGCAAGCGAACGGGGATGAAACGGTGGCGCTCGGTGGAAGGCCACTGACCGTGGCGCCGGGACGGGACAAGCCCGTCCTGTACCATTTTTGACGGCTTCGCGCCGCCAGGCGCGGAGTTGGGCAGACCGCC
>JAPPKV010000502.1 GCA_028819775.1 Gammaproteobacteria bacterium
ACGGCTACGTCCTCGAGTTGTCGAGCTTCCAGTTGGAGCGGCTCGACAGGCCGCGACTCGCGGTTGGCACCGTGCTGAATGTCAGTGCCGACCACCTCGACCGCTATGCGGACCTTGCGAGCTATGCGGCCGCCAAACGCCGGATCTTTCGTGGCGCACAACGCGCCGTCTACAACGCCGACGACCCCCGAACCCGGCCCGACGAGCCCGTCCCCTCTATCGCGTTGAACGGCGATCCAAGATGGTGCCTCGAGGACGACGAAATGGTGATCGGCGGACGCCGGGTGAATGCCCGGGCCCTCGCTCTGAATGGACGCCACAATCAACTCAATGCGTTGGCGGCGGCCGCCATTGTCCACCAGGTGGGGGTCGAGGCCGACATCGGGGCGTTGGTCGGATTCCGCGGGCTGCCGCACCGTTCGCACGTGGTGGCGGAAGTCGACGGCGTGTCCTACGTGGACGATTCGAAGGCTACCAACGTGGGCGCCTGTCTCGCGGCTCTCGACGGCTTCGGTACCGGCGAGAGGAATCTCGTGCTGATCGCGGGCGGGGATGCGAAAGGTGCATCCTTCGACCCGCTTACCGACGCGGTGCGCCGTCACGTATCCCGGCTGGTGCTGTTTGGGCGGGACGCCGACAAAATCGATGCGGCACTGGGCGGTGTCGTGCCTGCGGTACGCGTCGACGATATGAGCGAGGCGGTCTCGGTCGCGCATGACGCCGCCCATGCCGGGGATACGGTCCTACTGTCGCCGGCCTGCGCCAGCTTCGACATGTACACCGACTTCAACGAGCGTGGCGAAGACTTCGCCGCCCAGGTCCAACGGCTTGTGCGTGGGCGATGTCCGGCCTCGCCGAGGGTTTCTGCATCGTGATCGAGCGATTGGATCTCTCGCTCGTGACCGCCTGGCTGGTCCTCGTCGTCGTGGGAATGGTCATGGTCTCGTCTGCCACCGCGTCGCTGCCCGAAGGTTCGGGCTACTACCTGGCGAAGCACGGCATCTACGTACTGGGATCGCTGACCGTCCTGGCTGGCATCGCCAGCGTGCCGCTTCGGGTGTGGGAAGTCATGCACATTCCCTGCTTGGTGCTTGCGGTCGTCTTGTGCGGATTGGTCTTGGTGCCTGGCATATCCCAGGAAATCAACGGCAGTCGACGCTGGGTAGAGTTGGGTCTCATTCGTCTCCAGCCTGCTGAAGCGGCGAAGTTCCTGGTGGTGGTGTACCTAGCGGGCTGCGTCGCTCGGGCGGGCGACGCCTTGTCGACGCACTGGCACCTGCTGCTCAAGCCCGTGGGTCTGGTGGTCGTCGTCCTGGCGCTGATTCTCTACCAGCCCGACTTCGGCAGCGTTGTGCTGCTTGCCCTGTTGACCGGAGGGATCCTTTTCCTCGGTGGCGCGAGGTTGCGCGACTTCCTGCTGTTGGCTTTCCTTGGTGGCGTGGCGTTGGCGGCGATTGCCGTCACACAGCCCTACCGGGTCGAGCGACTGATGACGTTTCTGGATCCCTGGGCGACGCCCTACAGTAGCGGCTATCAGCTTACCCAAGCGCTGATCGCGTTCGGCAGCGGCGGGTTCTTCGGGCTCGGCATCGGGGAGGGCGTTCAGAAACAGCTCTATCTGCCGTTTCCCCACAACGACTTCATCTATGCCGTGATCGCCGAGGAACTCGGCATGGTGGGCGCGGTGGCCGTCCTTGCGCTGCTCGTTGCGATGACGGTGCGCATCTGTCGGATTGGACGGGATGCGGTGGCCGAACGCCGGGTCTTTGCCGGCATGGTCGCCTACGGGGCCGCACTGCTTCTCGGGATGCAAACGGTACTGAACGTGGGCGTGAATACCGGCGTGCTGCCGACCAAGGGTCTGACGTTGCCTTTCGTCAGCTACGGCGGCAACAGCCTGCTGGTTTGTTCGGGTCTCGTCGCGCTGGCGTTGCGCGTGAGTTACGAACGCCGTCGTCCGGTGGTCAGATCGAGTCCCGGGCCGGCACCGGACCTGGCGGTGGCGAGCCCGCCGGGCGACGCCGATCCCGCGAGATTTGACTCGAACGACAGCTCTTTGCCACGGACAAGGAATCCGGCCGATGCCCTCGCCTGAACCCGGTAAAGGAGTATTCGGGATGCGCGGCGTCCAGCGGGTCCACTTCGTTGGCATCGGCGGCGCGGGGATGTCCGGTATCGCCGAGTTGCTGATCGATCACGGCTACGCGGTTACCGGTTCGGACCTCCAGCGGACCGGAGCAACCGCGCGGCTGGCGGCGCACGGCGCGGCGGTTCGCCACGGCCACGATGCCGAGGCGGTTGCCGGCGCGGATGTGGTCGTCGTGTCGAGCGCCGTGGCCGCCGACAACGTGGAGGTTTCGGCAGCCCGTCGGCAAGGGATTCCGGTGGTGGCGCGCGCCGAGATGCTTGGTGAGTTGATGCGCCAACGCCAGGGCATTGCCGTCGCGGGAACCCACGGCAAGACCACCACGGCCAGCCTGGTCGCGGGTGTTTTCCAGGCCGGCGGCCTGGACCCCACATACGTCATCGGGGCGCCGTTGGCCGATCACGGCGGCAACGCCCGACTGGGGACGGGAATCCACCTGATCGCCGAAGCCGACGAGTCCGACGCGTCGTTCCTGCATCTCGCACCGATCATGTCGGTCATCACGAACATCGACCGCGACCACCTGGACGCCTACGATCAGGATTTCGAGCGGCTGCTCGATACGTTTGTCGAATTCGCCCAGCGTCTGCCGTTCTACGGCATGGCCGTGGTGTGCGGAGACGATCGATTCGCCGCCGGGATACCTGGTCGAATCGGCCGTCCATCGCGCAGCTACGGCCTGAACGAGGGCGTCGACTACCGCGCCGTGGAAGTCGCCGGCGGAGACGGCCCATGGACGTTCACGGCCATGCGGCCCGAACGGGAAGCGCTCCGCATCTCTCTGCCGCTGCCCGGTTGCCACAACGTCCAGAACGCGCTGGCCGCGGTCGCCGTCGCGACCGAGGAAGGGGTGGCCGACGACTGCATTGTCGCGGGCCTGGAG
>JAPPKV010000493.1 GCA_028819775.1 Gammaproteobacteria bacterium
TTCCCGTGGACGTGGGCCGACAGCTATTCGTCGACGACTTCCTGATCGAGCGCACGACCTTGAAGCGCGTCTACCACGCCGCCAAGGTCCACGAGGCCGCGCCGGTGCTCTCGCCGGAGACCGAGTTGGAACTGAACCGCGGCCAATGCCCCGTCGCGGCGCCGTTCAACGACGGTGCCTGGTACGACCCGGCGGACGGCACCTTCAAGCTCTTCTACATGGCCGGTTGGTACGACGGCGCGGCAATGGCAATGAGCGACGACGGCATCAACTGGCGACGCCCGAAACTATCCGCCGTCCCGGGCACGAATGCCGTGATCCCCCGCCCGCCGGATCATCTTCGAGACGGCGCGATGGTCTGGCTGGACCACGACGCCGCACCGGAAGAACGCTTCAAGATGTTCGTCTATTGGCGCTGGATCGGGCGGCGCCAGGGCGGCAAGGTCTACACGTCGCCAGACGGTATTCGCTGGACGGAACGCGGGATGGCCTCGCCCAGCGGCGACAACACCACGTTTTTCCACAACCCGTTTCGGCGCAAGTTCGTGTTCAGCATCCGCCAAAAGTGGCAACGGCGCGCCCGGTCGTACCACGAACACGATGACTTCCTGCGCGCGTCCCGCTGGCTCGGCAGCGACGCGGTTCGCTGGGCTCGCGCCGACCGCCTCGACCGGCCGGACCCGCTTGTCGGCATTGCGCCGCAACTCTATGACCTCAATGCCGTGGCCTACGAGAGTCTCATGCTGGGTGCGTTCGCGATCTTCCACGGGCCCGAGAACGACCGCGCCGCGCAGTTGGGCCGACCCAAGATCAACGACCTGCAACTGGCCTACAGCCGCGACGGGTTCCATTGGCATCGGCCCCACCGGGAAGCCTTTATCGGCGCTAGCCGCCGGTGGGGAAGCTGGAACTACGGCTATATCCACGCGGCGGGTGGTGTCTGCCTAGTGGTTGGCGACGAACTGTGGTTCTACTACGGCGCGTTTTCCGGTCAGGGCTCCATTTTCGGGCCCGGGGAATTTGGGGACTACCCCCACGACAACGCCATGTACGCCGGCGGGCACACGGGTCTTGCGACCCTGCGTCGCGACGGGTTCGCGTCCATGGAAACGGACGGGGAGGGCGAACTGGTGACGCGCCCCCTCAAGTATTCGGGCAAGTGTCTGTTCGTGAACGTCGACACGGCGTCCGGCGAACTCCGGGTGGAGGTGATCGATCGGCGCGGCATCGCCATCGAGCCGTTTTCGCTCGCCAATTGCCAACCGGTGCGTGCCGACAGCACGCGCGAACGCGTGGCGTGGAATGGCGGTGATTTGGCTACGTTGGCAGGCCGCGAGGTCCGGTTCCGTTTCCACCTGCGCCGCGGCAAGTTGTACGCCTTCTGGGTGAGTCCGTCGGATCGAGGCGTCAGCCGGGGTTTCGTCGCCGCTGGCGGCCCGGGTCTTTCGGGGCCGGTGGACGAATGACGGCCCCGGCCGTGCTTGGGGGCGCTCAGAAGGGGTCTTTTCTCTCGATCCGGTAGACGTAGGCCAAGTCGCAGGGCTTGTCCTTCGGCCTTTGGATCTCGAGGCCGTTCTCGCCGAGGCTCCACGTCAGTTGTTCGTCGGATCCCAACATGGTCACGGACTGGATCTCGCCCGCGTTCAATCGCCGCAGCGATTTGATGGTGGAAATTTCCTCGGGCCAGCCTAGGCAGGTGGCGTAGATGCAACTGTCCGTGCAGGTGAAACGGTAGTCCTCCGCCGTGTATTCCACCTCGTGGCGTTCGCTGAACATGCCGCTCTCGGTCATTTCCGTCGGACCCTCGCCGAAGGCGACCCACGGCGTGGTGCCGTAGACCGCCTCGCCGTTGACCTTCAGCCAGTTCCCCATGGCGACGAGTCTCTCCTTGGCTTCGTCCGGAATAGTGCCGTCCGCCTTCGGCCCGACATTGAGGAGTAGGTACCCGTTCTTGCTGACGTTGTCGACGAGGTTGTGGACCAGTGCGCTCGCATTCTTGAAGCCCGCATCGGAGACGAACGACCAGGCCCCCTGGTCGTCGATCGACGTGTCCGTGATCCAGTCGTAGTAGGTCAGGCGGTCCATGCGACCGAGTTCGTAGTCGACCAGGGCGACACCGGGAACAAGGTCATGGGTTTTGTAGGTGACGGCTAGCTCCGTTCCCCACTCCTGCTCCTTGTTGTAGTAGTCCGCCAGCATCTTCTTCTTGTAGTCCTCCTGCACGAAGTTCAGTCCGAAGTCGAACCACATCAGGTCGGGCCGATAACTCTCGACAACCTCGTCGATCTTGGCACGCCAGAAGTCGTGGAACTCCCGGCCCGGGCGGTCTTGTAGCAACCACTCGCTACGTCGGTCGTCCGCGTCGCCGCCCAGTCCATCGAGGTTGTGCATGGGCCCGTAGAGTCCGGCGAACTCGGGGTTGGACACATCGCAATCACTCCGCCAGTGGGGGAAGAACCACCACTGCTCGAAGTGGTGGAAGGCGGTCATGAAGCGCAGTCCCTGGCCGCGGATCGCCCTTTCCAGTTCGCCGACGACATCCCGCTTGGGCCCCATTCGCGCGGCGTTCCAGACGTTCACGGTGCTATCCCAGAGGGAGAACCCGTCGTGGTGCTCGGCGACCGGTCCCGCGAATTTCGCCCCGGCCGACTTGAACAGCTCCGCCCACTCGTCGGCATCGAACTTCTCGGCGGTGAACCGGGGTATGAAGTCCTTGTAGCCGAACGCCGACGCACCGCCGTAGGTGTTTTCGTGATGGTCGTACTGCGAGTTGCCGGGGCGGTACATGTTGTGCGGATACCAGGTGCCGTTGGGTCCGCACGCAGGGACGCTGTAGATGCCCCAATGGGTGTAGATCCCGAACTTCGATTCGCGCAGCCACTGCGGCGTTCCGTGGTTCTTGAGCGATTGCCAGGTGGGTTCGTATTGCTTGTCCATGGGGTCCCCTTTTTTTGAATGCAGGCTATGTCAGTACGTCGACGACCTTGGTGTAGATGGTGTAGCCCGCGAACGCGATGTACATGGCCGA
>JAPPKV010000052.1 GCA_028819775.1 Gammaproteobacteria bacterium
ACCGGAACCCGGCCCAGTCGTTCATGAACTACGCCCAGGGTCGCGACGCCTTCGTACCGTAGCCCGTGGAGAGTCCTTCGGCGCCGGCGCTCGATGGAGCACGGCTGGTCACAAGCGAACCCTACTATCTGCCGCTCGCCGACGAGGTGGCGGAGTTCGAGGCTGCCTACGCTACTCGTCTGCCGGTGCTCCTAAAGGGGCCGACGGGTTGCGGGAAGACGCGCTTCGTGGAGCATATGACCTGGCGTCTGTTCGGCGGTGCCGACATCGACGACCACTTGGTGACGGTATCCTGCCACGAGGATCTCACGGGAACCGATCTCGTGGGCCGCTACCTCTTGAAGGGCGACGAGACGCTCTGGCAGGACGGTCCGTTGACCCGCGCCGTGCGCGAAGGCTCGATCTGCTACTTGGACGAGATCGTCGAGGCGCGCAAGGACACCACGGTGCTCATCCACTCCCTCACCGACCACCGCCGGGTGCTGCCAATCGACAAGACCGGCGAACTGCTTCGCGCCCACGACGACTTCCTCTTGGTCATCTCCTACAACCCCGGCTATCAGAGCGTTCTCAAGGACCTGAAGACGAGCACCCGGCAGCGATTCGTGAGCCTGACCTTCGATTATCCGGACGAAGCCCGGGAAGCCGAGATCGTCGCGCACGAGAGCGGTGTGAGCCCCGGCGTGGCGGAACGCCTGGCCGTGATCGGCGCCAAGGTCCGCAACCTGCGCGAGCACGGCTTCCGGGAAGGCGTGAGCACGCGGCTCCTCATCTACGCCGGTCAGCTCATTCGACACCGGATCGAACCACGCCGTGCGGCGCAGGTGGCCATCGTCGAAGCGGTGTCGGACGACGCCAACGTCCAGGAGGCCGTCGCGGGCATCGTCGACGTCGTCTGGCCCTGACCGCGCTCACCGACATCGACCGGATGGTGGCGTTGTTCGCCGAAGGCATCGCGGGTCGTCCGGTGCACATCAAGTCCCTGGTGGAGTTCGCTGGCGACGCCGTCCTTACCGCCGGGGATGGCATCGGCGCGAATCACGACGGCGATGCAGTCTACCTGCCCGAGCAGATCGAACACTTCTCGGACGAGGGATTGAACGGGGCGCTCTACCGCCTCGCGACACTCGATGAACTCGGATTCCGGGAGTTCGGGACCTACCGATTCGACATCGAGACGGCACGCCGTCGGGTGCCGTGGCTGGCCGCCAACCCATCCGCGACACCCCTCCTGCGGCATTCCGACCTAACCGTCTTCTTCCATTCCTTTGCCCGCCCAAGCATCGTGAGGGCGCTGTTTAGGGTCATCGAGGCAGCCCGGGTCCGGACCGCCGTATCGCGTCGCTATCCCGGTACCCGGCGCTACCGGCGGTCCCTGGCGAACCACTTGGCTGATCGATGGGCGGGACCCATCACAGAATTTTCCGAGCTCGACACGCTTGGCGCAGCCCTCCTCGGCGTCGACGTGGAGTCCCGGCTCTTTCCGCTCGCAGCGGACGTCCTAACGCCAATCGCCGACGTCTACACGTCGGCCGCTGCAACCGTTGCCTGCTACGAGGCGTTGGGCATTGGTCAGGATCCGGAGGGTGAGACGGCGGAACGCACCAAAGAGACGACGATGGAGTGGCTCCAGCGCGAGGCGAGGCTCGATGATTGGGACGAGGAACTCGCCGACAAGGATGCCGAGATCGCAGCGCTCGAGTTCGCGGAACTTGCTGCGGCGGAGGAGACGAGGGTGGCCAACTCGTCCGGGCAAGACGGCGACACCCGCGAAGTGGGCGCTGGACTCGTCGCGGAACGCGATCAACTCAAGCGTCGTATCGACATGGAACGTTCGTCGGTCCGGCGGGCCTTGGGAGACGGCCACGACCGCGCGGCCAGTTTCCGCTACGACGAGTGGGACTATCACACGGGCACCTACCTGCGCGGCTGGTGCCGGCTCTACGAGGAGCGCCTGGATGCGGACCACGGGTCGGGCGCCCAAGCCCTGCTCGACGCCGTGCGTCCCCAACTCCGCGCCGCCCGCCGCCAGTTCGAACAGGTGCGGCCCACGGGCTACCAGCGCGTGAAGAAGACGCCGGACGGCGATGAACTCGACCTCGACGCCATCGTTCAGACACGTGCCGACGTCCGCACCGGCGCATCACCGGATGAACGGGTCTACAGCCGTCGGGAACGCCTGCGGCGCGACGTGGGCGCAGCATTGCTGGTTGACCTTTCGGCATCCACCGACGACGTCGTACCCGAACAACGCGAGCACCCATCGGATAGGACCCGCAACGCCCAGGATATACGCGATCCCTACTTCGACGACGATGACGAATACGATTTCGCTGCCCGGATGGCCGAGGAAGCGGCGAAGCGGCGGATCATCGACATCCTGCGCGAGTCGGTGCTGTTGCTGGGCACGGCCCTCGAGAGCCTGGGTGATCGCTACGGAATCTACGGCTTCTCCGGCTACGGCCGCGACTGCGTCGAGTTCTACGTCGCCAAGGAGTTCGACGACCCCTTGGACGATCGTGCCCTGGACGCCATCGCCGCCATGAAGCCGAAACGCTCGACGCGCATGGGTCCGGCGATTCGCCATGCCTGCACGAAGCTGGACGGAAGCGGCGCGGCGCTAAAGGTGTTGATGATCGTCAGCGACGGATTTCCCCAGGACCACGACTACGGGCCGAACCGGGGCCAGCACGAATACGGCGTTCAGGACGCCGCCCGGGCGCTCGTCGAGGCCGAGGCCCGAGGAGTCGAGACGTTCTGCGTGACCGTGGACCGGTCAGGCCACGACTACCTGCGGAGAATGTGCCCCGCCGACCGGTACCTGGTGATCGAGGAAACGGCGGAACTGCCAGCGGCCCTCCAGAAGACCTACCGGCAGCTCACCCGGGTATGACCGCTAGTCGTCGCCGCCAATGCCGAACAGCAACAGTAGCGAACTGAAGATGTTGTACAAGCCCACGTAGATCCCGACGGTCGCCGAGATGTAGTTGGTCTGTTCGCCGCGCACCACCGCACTGGTTTCCCAGA
>JAPPKV010000148.1 GCA_028819775.1 Gammaproteobacteria bacterium
TCGTCCAGGCCTGCGCCGAACTGTCGCTGCCGCCGCACAAGTTCGCCAAGGTGTCGGGCATCGGCTGCTCGTCGAAGACCCCCAGCTACTTTCTGAGCCACTCGCACGGCTTCAATTCGGTGCATGGACGCATGCCGTCCGTGGCCACGGGTGCCAACCTCGCCAACCGCGAACTGCTCTGCATCGGCGTTTCCGGCGACGGCGACAGCGCCTCCATCGGCATCGGCCAGTTCGCGCACATCGTGCGCCGGCGCATCAACATGCTCTACATCGTGGACAACAACGGCACGTACGGCCTCACCAAGGGCCAGTTCTCCGCCACGAACGACAAGGGTTCGACCAGCAAGCGGGGCGTGCCGAACCTGTACGAGCCCATCGACCTTGTGTCCATGGCGCTGCAGATCGGGGCCAGTTTCGTGGCGCGCAGTTTCTCAGGCGACAAGCGCCAACTGGTGCCGCTCATCCAGGCGGGCCTGATGCACAAGGGCTTCGCGTTCATCGACGTCATCTCGCCCTGCGTCGCGTTCAACAACCACAATGGCTCGACCAAGAGCTACGACTATGTGCGCGGCCACTCGGAGCGACTCGTCAGCGCCGACTTCATCGCCCCCGGCGAGGAAATCACTGTCGACTACGACTCCGGCGCGCTGGAGGACGTCGCCATGCCCGACGGCTCGACGCTGCGTCTGCGAAAGCTCGACGAGGACTACGATCCCCGCGATCGGATCCAGGCGCTGACCCAGGTTCAGCGGTCGGCGGAAGCCGGCGAGGTGGTCACGGGATTGCTGTACGTGGACGCGGACGCCGCGGACTGCCACGATGTGCTCGGCACGCCGACGGCACCGTTGAATTCGCTGGACGAGTCGGTCCTGTGTCCGGGTGCCGAGGCGTTGGCGGGAGTCAACGCGCAGTTGCGCTGAACAACCGGACGCCGCGCAATCCGCGGTACGCGCGGTAGGCAAGCCGAGACGCGTGATACGCCGGGCCACGCCCTCTAGGGAAGAAATCAGCGACCTTGAGGTCCTCTATTGCCGCGAGACTTCGCGTAAGGCCGATCTCGACCAGTTGGCGGCTGCGGTCACCGGCACGATCGAGCCCGCCGCAGGCAATGATGTTTGTCAGTAGGGGCCCGAGCGAGTTCAGCCGGTAGAGACGCCAGCACTCGTCGCGGCTGAAGTCACGCACGCCGGCACCGCGGACGACATCGTGGTATTCCTCGACGGTTTCCCGCTCGATTTGGCGGCGGACAGGAACAGTCAGATTGCCGATGAGAAAGTAGGCGAGGTCGTATAGACCGCAGTTTACGCCGCTGTTCTGCCAGTCGATGGCCGCCAGGTCGTCGCTGCCATCTTGGGCGAAGAACAGATTGTCCAGCCGGTAGTCGCCGTGTGTGAACGTCTGCGGACAAGCTGCCAGCGTTGCCGCGTGGTAGGTCAGGTCGATCCCGAAGGCTTCGGCAAGTTGACGGGTCGTGTTTGAGAAAAAGTCACCGAAATGTTCGAGGGTGCGGACCAGGCTGGCAAGGTACACCGTCTGCACGATCGGACGGAGCTTGGGATTGGTCGAGTCGTAGGCCGCCGCCAGCGGCGACTCGTGCGTTCGGTTCCAGAACGCCCCGTGCATGCGCGCCAGTGCTCGGGTCGCCTGCCTGGCTTGGGCGGGGGTGGCGCCAGCGACCTGGTCGACGACCCCCATGCCCCCCAGATCCTCCAGCACCAGCACGAATCGGTGACTGACCGGTTCGAATTGGGCGTGATACAGGCCGGGTGTCCGTAGCGGAACCCGTGATCGGAGGCGCCGGTAGAAGTCGTATTCGCGCCAGTAGAGGGCGAGACGTTTCGACACGCGCCTGTTCTTGGCGCTCACGCTCGGCAGCTTGACGATCAGGGTCGGGGGCCTGCCGCTGTCCCGTTCCCGGGGCACGGGCTGCCCTTCGCGACAGGCGCGCTGGTCGTTGTCCCATTGAAGGTGGCAGCGCATGACTTGACCCAGGACCCCCGCGCCGACCCCGATCTCCTCGACCCGGACGCTCTTGACGTGTTGGGGCAAGGGGTGGCCGCCGTCGGCAAGCACCGACCGGACCCATTCGACGGTGATCGCGCTACCGTCCCGGGGGATTGTCAAATCGGCTGCCATGGGATGTATGAACCTCGCGGTGATCTGTTGAGGCCGTCGCGGCCTTCACACACGCTTGTATGAACGGTAGGCGCGGTAGGCGATTCGGCAGGCATTGGTGAATAGGCGACGGTTTCCCGAAGGTCGCCCGTAGGTGGTAATGAACTCCGCCACATCGAGGTCCTCGATCGCCGCGAGGCTTCGCTTGAGCCCGACCTCGGCCAGATGCCGGCTGCGATCATCGTCGAGATCCAGACCGCCGCAGACGATCACCGACGTCAGCAGGGCCGCAAGGGTGTTTTGCCGGTACAAGCGCCAGCACTCGTCGAACGTGAATTCCGCTGCGCCAGAGCGACAGACGATGTCGTGGTATTCCTCGACGGCGTCGCGCTCGATCTGGCGTCGCACCGGGACGGTTAGGTTGCCGGCAAGGAAGTAGCCGACGTCGTAGAGCCCACAGCTCAGTCCGCTCACCTGCCAGTCGATGATGGTCACTCCGCCGTCGTCACCGAAGAACAGGTTGTCCAGCCGATAGTCCCCGTGTGTGAACGTTCGCGGGCCGGCCCCCAGGGCGGCCATGTGGTGGACGACACCAAGCCCGAACGCCTCCGCGAGTGGGCGGGTCGTGCTCGAGAAGGCATCGCCGAAGTGTTGGAGGGTGCGTACGAGGTTGGCGAGATAGACGACCTGCACGACGGGACTCAGTTTCGGATTGTTCGAATCGTAGGATCCCGATACGGGGGGCTCTTGAGTCCTGTCCCAGTGAGCCCAGTGCAGGCGAGCCAACGCCCGGATGGCCCGCTTGGCCTGGGCGGGGCTGGCGCCGGCAATCTGATCGACGACAGCCATGCCGCGGATGTCCTCGAGGACGAGCACGAACCGGTGGCTCTTCGGTTCGA
>JAPPKV010000082.1 GCA_028819775.1 Gammaproteobacteria bacterium
CTGAGCCACAACAAGGCGCGCCGCCTCGGCTTCCACGACTGGGACGACAGCCCGGCCCGTTTCTTCACCATCCTCGACCGGTACCGCCAAGCCCGAATCCTGCCGCACTGAGCCTCGCGGCCGGGACGACGGTCGGGCGCACGTGCAAACCAACGTCCCCGGTGGGCCGAGGCGCAACGTGGCCCGACCATTCGCGCGGGCAAGCACGCCTCGCCTCCGCGCTACTGGCGCGGCAGTGTACTCCTCGCTGCCCCTCTTGTGGTCGATGTCGTCGCGGCTACTCGCGGTGAAATTCCATCCAGTAATGCCCGTGTCGACGGTAGTCATCACCGCTTGCTGTCTCGTGCCAGTGCGGAGAAACAATGATCAGGTCGCGGCTGTCGGTTGGGGCGAACGCGATGCGATCCGCTTTGAATTCTTCGTCGGGTTCCTCTGCCGTTCCTCCTTGCGGCGTCCAGGTCGAGCTCGCGCCCTGAAAGTCGAGAGAGTAGGTCCCCTCGTCGAGCGTCCACGTAGCGGTGACCCGCTCCGTCCCGTGCACCTCTCTCTGCTCCCACGTGAACGTCCCGTCCGCTCCGATCGTCATCTCGATGACGACCGGCCCCTGGTCCCACTCATCGGTGGCCTGCCACACGCCGGTCAGTGTTGGAAACGGATTCGGAACCCAGTCATAGCGCTCTAGTCCGACGTCCGCCGGCGTCTCGTGATCATCCATCCATTCATGCATGAACAGTACGCTGTGGTCGTCACTTCCCCACACGTAGTGCTTCCGGACGCTCATCGGAGAGTCGTTTTCCTCGTCATCCCACTCTCTGATCACCGTACCCTCGGCCACCGTTGACCACGCGCCGCTTGGATTCCACACGTGGTCCAGCGTTCCATCAAGGAAGTAGTGGGATCGGGCCAGAATGTACCGGCTGCTCGTAAACGTGAGGGTGTCGACGAAGTGTCCCTGTACCTCGCCATCATCGTCGTGCCACTCGCGGCTTGGCGTCCTCCAGGTGCTTTGGAGTCCCGGCCTCACGGTGATGGTGAAGACGAGCGAAGCCGTCTTCGAGCCGGTGGCGTTGGTTGCGGTGTAGGTCACGCTGTGGTTGCCGGCAGCGGTCGGCGTACCACTCAGCACGCGGGTCGCGGCGTCGAACGCCAGACCGGCAGGTATCGGCGCCAGACGGTAGGTCAAGTCACCCTTGTCACCCGTTGCCTCCGGCAGCGTGACGGGCGACGCTGCCACGCCCCTGGTCATGGGCGGTATGGACAGCGTCAACTTGTCCGCCGGGAAATCTACCGGCGTACTCACGGTCGCCTGCTCGCAACCTGCCAAGCATATCACCACCGCGGCGGCGGCTGCCGGCCAAGCGGTGCGTATCGATCGTATGTATTTCACCTTCGGTGTTCTCCTGTTTGTCGTTAGTCGCGTAGTCGTCAGGGCATGGAGCCCTGTAAATCCGAACTTGCCTCGAGCAACGCGCTGCTGACATGGAGCGGCGCGCCGCGTTCACCTAGCTGCGTGACCTCCTTTACGTGGGATTTCGGTTCCGATTTCGGTTGTCATCGGCGTCTGTCACTCGGGCGGCGGGGCGGGCGCGGGATCTCGGCGGGCCACTCGCCGTCGTCGGGCCAGTGATCGGAGAGATACTGGAGCGCACGAGCCGCACGACGGATCGTGATGGTGCGGCCGCGCTCCAGACGGGCGATCGTTTCGCCGCTTCCGGTCGCCAGGCGGGAGACCGTCGACAGCCGTCGCCGGGTGTGGGCGGCGAAGATCGTACAGAGCCGCGGTAACCACTCCGTAGTGGTCGTCGTGTCTTCCATAGCACAATCGTGTCACAAATCGCATACCCGTTGCAACCCGTCTCCACCCGTCTCCATTCAGACGGATTTCGACGACGGACAGCGGGGCTTCAGGACCCTCTTTGGGGCTGCGCGCGGTTTCTGCTATCGTGTCATTTATGACACGAGGCGGACTGGACCACCTGCGCTCGACCGTAAAGACTCACGTCCAGCGCGAGGGACTGCGTCCGCTCTCCGCCCGCACGGGAATACCGGTCGGGCAACTTCGCAGCCTTCTGGACGGGCGTGCGGCGCTGAGCACCACCATAGAGTGCGCTTCGACGGCGTTCGGATTGGAGTTCTACGTCGGACCACCACGCGGATCCGACCCCGGCGGGGCGGCGGCGGATAGGGCGGCCGGTACTCCTGTCGAGGCGCCCGCGGCTGCAACACCTCCCGCGTGGGTGATGAAGCTGCGTAATGACCTGCGCGAGGATGTGGCCACGCTGCTACGGGAGTTCACCGTCGCCGAGCACCGCGCCCTTCTCGCTACCGGCGCTGCAGTGAGACAGCCAGCGCTGTCCGGTGCGGCGCCGAGTGCCGACTCCGTCAGAGTTCGCATGCTCGACGCAGCAGCCGGCGGAGATGGTGGCGGAGTACCGCCGCTGGAACAGGCGCGGGTCACCGGCTACCAGGAGTTCCCACGCCGATGGCTGGAGCGCCACGAGATCGATGCCGGTCGGTGTGCGATAGTCGGCATACGGGGCGACGCGATGGAACCGACGCTGCCGGACGGGTGTTCGGTCCTAGTCGACTACACCCGTCGACGCCTGCGCGTCGGACGCATCTTCGTGGTGCGCTCGGGCGCCGAACTGCTGGTGCGTCGGGCGCTCAAGGACCGTGCCGGCCGGTGGCTGTTGGCCGGCGACCATCATCGGAGCACGCCGCCGGTACCGTGGGACCGGCGCACGTCCGAGGTCGTCGGCGAGGTTCGCTGGATGGCCACGACCTTCTCACGCTAGACGCATGGCGCACACGACTCCACCGGCGGGTGGCGCGTCCGACGCCTGTGCGGCGCCACACGCCAAGTCGATCACTTCCGCCTGGCCGTGGCCGATGACGGATCATCGCACCGGTGATACGGTAGGGTACGGTGGAGGATGTCCATGAGGAACTCCGCGCTCGCTGCTGCTCAGGTCGGGATTGACTACCCCACTACCGACGGT
>JAPPKV010000203.1 GCA_028819775.1 Gammaproteobacteria bacterium
CGCCCAGGACGCCCTGGACTTCCGGGTGGCCCCGGCGAGGCCGTCAAAGGACGGCTCCAAAGCGCCGCGCACTATACAGGCATCATCAGCGGGTCACCAGCTAAATTTGCAGGTACCCGCCCGCCGCCACAGGGTTCGCGTCGCCTTCCGCGCCCCGTCACTACCGGATTCGACCACCGGGCGACAGAACGCATTATCGTTCGCAGTGCCTTCTGCAACTCCGTTCGGTAGTGACGGGGCGCACTCAGGAATCAGGCGGACCCACCGACAGGTTCGTGATGTGCCCTGTTCGGCTGTCGAGCAGATTCATCAGGAGGATCCGCTGCTCGCAATCGACCTGCAGCCGCCACTTGCCATCGCCATCGCCAAGCCGCCCGCGCTGCTCCCATCCGCCGTTTTCCAGTTCCGCCGACGTGACGGTGCGCGTTGCGCCCGCCGCGACGGAAAACCGCACGACCTCTCTGCCTGCCCTTCCGCCGTCGTCGATGCCGGCAATCGATACGTGGGCGGGCCGCGACCCCGGGTTGAGGATCCGCAGGCCGCTCGCCTGGCCCGCGTTGCTGGCGGGGTTGAAGGTGGCCACATCGTAACGCCGGCCCTTCCCGGGCACCACGTCGTGCATCGCCGTCAGGAAACCTCCCGGCGTGCGGACGTAGGCGAGAACCTGGATGTCGAGTGCGCTGCGCATCTCCAGGCGCCAGTCGCCGCTGCCCGATCCGGTGCTGCCGGAAAGTCCCTTGGCCCCGTTGCCCAGTTCGAGATCGTCGGAGTTGAAGTGGACCGTCCGACCCGCTTCCAGAGCCAGCTTCACGGGTTCGTATCGGCGTCCCGCATCGTCGAACGCCGCGATCTCGACTTCGCCATCGCTCGCGGTCCGGTTGACGACGCGCACGAACCCCTGCCGTCCCCTGTCGTCGGAAGCCGACGGGAACAGCGGAACCGCATGCACGCCGTCTTCGCCGAGCAACGCGTCGGGGACCGTGGACAGGTCCGTGAGATGCCCCTCGGGACTCCCGAGCAGGTTGGTCACGGCGAGCGCGCCTTGCGACTCGACGCGCAGCCGCCACTTGCCGTCGCCGTCGCCCAGCCTTCCGCGCGCATCGCCGGGACCGTCTTCGAGTTCCGGCGCCGTCAGCGTGCGGGTAGCCCCGCCCGGAATCCCGATCCGTACGGCGCTTCCGGGCGAGCGGCCCCGGTCGTCGACGCCGGTAATGACAACCTCGGCGCCTTCGCCGCCGAGGTTGGCGATGCGCAGCGAACTGGCCTGGTCAACGTTGCTCGCCGGATTGAAGATCGGCACGTCCCACACGCCCGGTTCCGTCGGCGCGACGTTCCGCATGGGCGTCAGGAAACCGTCCGCCGTGCGGATATAGGACACCACCGACAGGTCCGCCGTGCTCTCCACCTCCAGCCGCCAGTCGCCCGAACCCCGCCCGCTGGCGCCGGTCAGCCCCTTGTCCGCGTTGCCGGACTCCAGGTCGGACGAGTTGAAGTGAATCGCTTCGCCGGCGCCGACCGCGAGCGTCAATCCGTCCCGACGGTCGCCCGCGTCGTCCGTGGCCGCGATGCGCGCTTCCACTGCATCCGCACCATGGTTGACCACTCTCACGAATCCCTGCCGCACCGCGTCCATGCCGTTCGGCACCAGCGGCACCCGCCACGGCCCGCGCACCGCAACGGCGAACGTCAGCGCATGCGTTTCGCCCGCCCCGTTTTCCCCGGTCACGGTCACGATGGCCTGTCCCGCCCGCTCGTCCGGCGTCACGACCAGGACGCCGCCGTCCATCTCGGCATCGGCTACGCTCGAGTCGTCGACGGCGACAGACAGGCTGACGCCCGTCCCGAGAGTCGCCTCGAAGAAGCCCGATGTCTCGAAACGCAGCCGGTTGCCCGCCACCAGCAGAGTCAGCATGACTCGCCCGACGCCGACGTCCACGCCGCGCGCGAGCAACGCGGGGATGTGCTCGTTGAGCGACCTCTCGCTCAGGGGATTGCCGTCGAGCGACACCCAGTCGCCGACGCCAAGTTCCTCGTTGGCGACCAGCGGCGAGAGATCCGAAATGCGGTTGTATCGCAAGTCCAGCGCGGTGAGTTCGGCGAGCTTCGCGAGCGGCGAGAGGTCCACGATCCGGTTCGACGCGGCGAAAAGCTCCCCAAGGCTCTCTGCCCTCTCCAGTCCCTGCAGGCTGGCAATGCCACGGCCGGCAACGTGCAGCCGGTACTGGTGCTCGAGTTGCCAGTTGCTCTCGTGGTCGTCCACATGGCCTAAGGCACCGGCGACCGCCTCCGCCACCGCGGCGTGCAGAGTCGGATCGGCAAATGGTTTGGCGACTGCTCGCTCGCACCACTGGTCGAAAATTACATGTACCCCCCGCGATATCAAGGTTGGAATGTGCTCGGCTGCGGATACGTCGTCCAGCGGGTTGCATCTGAGGTCGAGATAGCCCACACCGAACTGCGCATCCCGAAAAACAGTTCCGTCAACCAGCGGGCCGATGTCGGAAACAGTGTTGTTCACGATCCGCAAATGCTCGAGACTCCGCATGTCCGAAAGAGGCGACAGGTCCGACACCTGATTGCGATCAAGGTAGAGCTCTTCCAGATTCCCCAGGTTCCGCAACGGTGCGATGTCAGCGATGGCGTTGTCATCGAGGTGGAGCGTTTCAAGTCGTTCCATCTCCGCCAACGCCGTCAAATCGGAAACACCGTTTTGACTAAGGACGAGGCCGCGCACGTTTCGCAGTTTCGCCAGTGGTGCTATGTCGGCGATGGCGTTTTTGCCGAGATCGAGCCTTTCAAGTTGCCCCATCTCCGCCAACGCCGTCAAATCCGAAACGCGGTTGTGCCCCAGGCCGAGTGTGTACAGGTTTCGCAGTTTCGCCAACGGTGCGACGTCGGCATCGGCGTTGTCGTCCAGAACAAGTCGTTCAAGCGTCACCATCTCCGACAGGGCGGACAGATCCTTTACGTACAACCCGCTGACGTCCAG
>JAPPKV010000452.1 GCA_028819775.1 Gammaproteobacteria bacterium
ACTACGACCTGCCGGACTCGCCGCAACTGTTCACACACCGGGTGGGCCGCACCGGCCGCATGGGGCGCCGTGGTGAAGCGATCACCTTTGTGACACCCGACGAGGCGCGCAAGTGGCGCCAGATTGAACGAAGCCTGGGACACCGCGTCACGGGTGAGCCCTGGCGCAAGGCGTCGTAGGGGCGGCGCAAACGCGCCCGAAGGGCGTCAGCGCGTCATTTGGCGCGCGAAATCGGCATAGTCTTCCGCGCTGACGTCGAACCCGACCGTGGGTCCGTCGGCACCGGGTTCCCACACCTTCGGCTTGACGTAGCCCGTCTTGAGCCCCGCACGTTGGGCGGCAAGAAGATCTCCCGGATGCACCGCGACCATCATCACCTCTTGGGGCGCCGCGCCAAGCAACCGCGCAGCGGTCTGGTAGGCCTCGGCCTCCGGCTTGTAGACACCCAGGAATTCGCAGGAGATGTACGCGTCCCAGTCGATTCCCGCGTGCCGGGAACTGTCCACCACGATCGACAGGCTCAACACCGTGAGTATCGACACGATGTAGTGCTCGCGCAGACTATTGAGTGCGTCGGGGACGTCGTCCCAGACACCCATTCGGTGCCATGCCCGGTTGAGGTCGTCGCGGTCCGCATCGGACAGTTCGAGTTGCGGGTACGCATCGGCCAACTCGTCCAATAGCGTTCGATGAAGCTGATCAGCGTTCTGCCACGGCAGTTTGCCGCTTCGGACTTTTGCCAATTCTTGGAACATGCGGCGACGCCACGTCATCGTGAAAGCACCGTCGTCCAAATCGACGCCTCGCGTGTCGGCGATCTCCCGGACTGCCCGGCGGGTGGCGGTCTGCCAGTCGAAGACGCTGCCGCCGACATCGAACGTGAGGGCCTTGATGCCGTTTCTCATTGCCTTGCCTTGTCGCCGCGTGGTTTGCCGCCGAAGAACGCCCGCTTGGACTTCCCCTTGAATCCATCCCCGCCCGTACCGGTTTCCGGAAAGTTGAGCGCCTCGCGGCCGGGCTGGTTGAATGCCGCCTTGTGCGGATAGTCGGTGCTTACCACCTGACCCAGCACGTCCCCGGTAGGAGGCACAACCCAATCGCATCCTGGTGTGTTTTCGGGGCGGTCTTGCCAACATTCCAGGAGTTCCTCCCAGTCTTTGGACAGGCTGCCCGGATTCTTCGGCGGCATGTGCTCGTTGGGGTGCCATCCGTATCGCATGAACAACATGGCGGTACCCATGCCGATCCGATGGCAGTCCAGGCAGCCGTTGCCCTCGATGTGAATCGTTCGCATGTCCCAGTTCTCGCCGCCGAGGACGTGGTAGGGCAGGTCGGTGCGCATGTCCCGGTCCCTTGTCCGGATTCGAGGAACGACCGGGTCGTCGGTGCCCGGCATCTTCGCGGCGTCGATGAACGAGTTGTGGATGAACGGGTCGTTCTGATGGCACTCCACGCACTGGCCCTTCCGCGGTGTGCGAAACGCTTGGTTGAATGCTTGGCGGTCGTCGATCCAGGGCATCTCGCCCGTCAGACGGTACGTCTGTGGATCGACGTCGGCCCAGGGGTCGATACGATCACTGCTCTCGAAGAATGCGGTTGCGCCGGTCCACTCGTCGTAGCCGATCATCTGGACGGAGCCGAGGACATGAACTTTGCCCCGGTACGCGAAGCTCGAGTTCCGACCGAAACTCACCCACACCACCCCGGGCAGTGGTTCACCGCCGCGTGTCCGCCCTTCGTACCGCTGTAGCACGGAACCCGATACGCAACCCTTGCCCAGCCGGCTCGGGTTGTCGCAGGACTTCAGGACTCCTCGCTTCTGCACACCATCGACGTAGAGGGGAATCTCCACCCCTTCGCTAAGGTCGATTCTTGGCGGTACGCCCAGCTGAGGTTCCACCATCTTGGCGTACTCGAAGGCAGTCGCGGGGAACCCTCCGGCCTCGTAGTCGGTCGTGCGAGCGACAACCGCAGGGGACGGGCTTGTCCCGTCCCGCGCCGCCGTGCCCCCTATCGGCGGGGGCGGGGCGACCGTAGGGGACGGGCCTGTCTTGCGCCAGGCGAAGCTTGGCGAAGGGGGAAGTGCATGCGATGACATGACGGAAACCTTCGAGTGCGACCCGACAGGTGAAAGACCTGACCGGCCAAGGTTGGCCAACCAGCCGGAACCGAGTGTTGCGTGGTCCGGGGGCGACCCCGGCTGCGAAGCGTACACAGGAAGCCTTGCAGGCCGCGTGATTGAGCCCCGAAATCGTTCTCCTTGTGGAAGCCGACGCTGTGACAAGAGCGGAAGGCACCATTGCGGCGCCGAGACTGGCCGGGCGCTGGCGGTTCCGCCGGGGTCGGAGAGCGGGGCATGCGGGCAGGGGTCGCCCAGGAACCTGGGAGGTCTCGTCGTCTCCACCGGCGATGCGGCACGGACGGCCGCGGTAAACAGCAGTCCCGGCCCGCTGGCACGGCCCGAGCGAGCGGGAGCGAACAGGGCAGACGGTGGTACCGCCAAGCGAAGGAAGACGAAGCGCGGCGGGACGGGCGGCGAGAAGTCGGAGTCCGCTGATAGTACCGCGGAAGTCGGGGAACCCGCCCCACGGGGACCCGGCGGAGGGAAGCGGCGGACCGGATCATGGACTGTCGGGCGGACCGACGGTCTGGCCACCGCGCCAGCCGCCGTCTCACCGCAAGCCCGGCAGCTAGCGGAGAGTCGTCCGAAACGGCGGCTCGCGGGTGCGCCCCAGCGTAGCGATGCCATGGTCCGAGGAGCCGGATGCGCGAATCGCGCACGTCCGGATCTGCGGGAGCCGGGGGAGGGCAACCACCCTCGGCCACCCGGCCCGTCCCTCAGCACCTTCGTGACCTGATCGGTTGGTTCCGTGGGCGGCGCACCAAGGGCGAGCGCACAAGCCGCTGCGACTGCGACGCCGAGTCCCATGGGCCCAAAGCGCGCTCGGTCGGCGCCGGTCAACGGATTCGGAGGCTCGAGTCGTTCTG
>JAPPKV010000091.1 GCA_028819775.1 Gammaproteobacteria bacterium
GCCTCGGCTTCATGGACCTGATGCCGCAGAGCCCGGGACACACGCTGATCATTCCCCGCGAGCCCGCGGAGAACATCTTCGACTTGAGCACCGAGGCGCTCGGGCAATTGATCACGACGACCCAACGCGTTGCGCGGGCTGTGAAAGCGGCCTTCAAGCCCCCGGGAATGATGATTGTTCAACTCAACGGCGCCGACGCCGGCCAGACGGTGTTCCACATCCATTTCCACGTCATTCCGCGCTACGAAGGAGAGGGACTGACGCTGCACGCCCGGTCGGTGGCGTCACCCGCGCAGCTCCGCGAGCACGCGGCGCGGATCAAGGCCGAGCTGGAATCTACCCCTTGACCCCGGTCATCGGATGAGGCGAACCGACACGTCGAGGCCGAGCTCAGTCCAGGCCCTGTCAGCAGTCAGGACCGGAATGTCCTCCCTCATCCCCAATGCCAGGCAGGCGCGGTCACCCAGCGAGAGTCCCTTGTCTCGGGTTCGCGCGCGTAGCAAGCCCGCTGCCAGATGAACAATCTGGCGCAGCCGGTCCTTCCTGAGACCCGGGGGGGTGTGGCGGAAAACGTCAAAGACTGCACTTTAACCCATCCATAAAGGGTGGTTTTCGTTAAGATAAGGGCATGAGATCTGCACAATTCCGCATGGCGCTGGATGCCATGTCGAGCGCCACAGGACGATCGGTCTTCACCAAAGGCGAAGTCGCCGGTGTACTGCTGCCGGACGACTCGCCAAGGGCAATCGAAAAGACGCTCGCCGCGGCTGTGCGCGACAAGCTGCTGGTCCATGTGTGCCGGGGGTTGTACGCCTACAGGTACGCGCGGCAGGCAGGCGCGATCCGAGAGGAAATAGTCCTGCGGCTTCGCCCGCGTTCGTTCAGCTACGTCAGCTTGGAAACGGCATTGTCGACATGGGGGGTGATCGACCAAGAGCCACTCGGTGCGATCACGGTCATGTCCACCGGCAGGAGCGGGAGGATAAAGACCCCGTACGGTCTGATACTGATCACCCATACCGCCCGTCCGGTCGCGAAGCTGATGAACGAAATCGTCATGCCCAGCCCTCCCGAAGACTGGCTGCCCTGCGCGAAGCCGCGCCTTGCCGCCCGCGACTTGATGCGGGTAGGCCGAAACACCGACCTGATCGAATGGGACGAGATCCCCAATGCGGAACGGGAAGTTCGTCCATGAGCTTCACGCTCGGAGATTGGGCCAACGCGATCGTCGCCGCCGCGCCGGGCCTCGGTCATGCAAAACGTGCATTGGAAAGCGAACTGCTGTCGATGGCGGTATTCCACGTGATCCATAAGTTCGCCTTGCTGCCTGACGACGCCGTGTTCATCGGCGGTACGGCGCTCAGGTTGTGCCACGGCAGCCCGCGGTTCAGCGAGGATTTGGACTTCCACACGCCGAAATTCGCACCTCGCACCCTCGACCGAGCGACGTTGGCAGTGGAAACGGAGAAGCTGACCGGGTGCAGGATCTCGGTCAGCACTCCTATGGGGAGTGGCTCGACATTGGCGCGTGTCAGCGCGGAGGTCCCCGGGCGGGATCGCAGCCAACGCCGTCCGAGAATGAAAATCGACTTGGGCGAAGGCAGGCAGATCGATGCCCGTCCGGAAATCATCACGCTCAGGATGGCTGGCGGATTGGTGCCGGGCATGGGCGATGTCGGCGATGCGTTTTCGTTCAGAACCTCAAGCAAGGAGGAGATATTCGCGGACAAGCACATGGCTTTGGTTGGGCGAAGGCGACGCATCAAACACCGCGACATGTTCGACATTCTGTGGCTCCGACAGCGCGGCGTGGACTTCAGACCCGACATCGTGGCCGCAAAGGTGGCGACGGAACACAGAACCGAGTTCGCCGCCATCCTGCGGCAACGGGCGAAGGCGGGCAGGGACGCCATATCGAATGGCTCCTACCAAGCCGAAATGGAGCATTTTCTGCCAAGCGACTCGAGCTGGCTCCTCGCCGAACCCAAGAGGTGCGAGGGAATGGCGGACGGCTTCGAGACTCTCATTCTGGACCACGCGAAACTGGTGGATAGGGAACTGTCCCGAACCGTCAGGGGGTCGCCACCCGCGTGAAACGAACCCGCGGCTCGTTGAATTGCACGCCTCGGTAGGGGCGACCCTTGTGGTCGCCCGCGCCGGATCTACCGGTTTCCATTGGCAACGGGACGGGACAACGCCGCCAGACCGCTCCTTGCCTCGCGGTCTGGCCCCAGCCCCCACCTCCCGAGGTCTCCGCGCCTTGCAGCAGCACTTGGTGCCGCTTCAAGGCGCGGACTCCTCGGGCCGTCCCCTCCGGGCTTCGCCCCAAGGCCGCAGTCTCGACGTGGCGCAAGGATGCGGTCGGTCGGGTGTGGACTACGCGCCGGTAAGGTCGCGTTGATAGACAAGCCCGGCGAAGGTGCCAGGTCAGTTTCCGTACCGGGCAGCTTGCGTTTTGTACATGCGTGCGTACTTGCCGCCGAGGGCGACGAGTTCCTCGTGGGAACCGCTCTCCGCCACGCGACCATCCTCGATCACGACGATGCGGTCCGCCATTCGCACGGTGGAGAACCGGTGCGAGATGAACACCACGGTTCGGGTCTCGGTCAGGGTGGCGAAGCGTTCGTACAGCTCCTGCTCCTTCAGCGCATCGAGTGCGGCCGTCGGTTCATCGAGGATCAGGATCTCGGCGTTCGACATCAGCGCTCTGGCGATGGCGAGGAACTGCCACTCGCCGCCGGAAAGGTCCACGCCCTCGTCGTAGGTCTTGCCCAGCATCGTGTCATAGCCTTGGGGTAGGGCGGCGACGGTATCGTGCGCCCCCGTGCGGCGAGCGGTCGCTTCGATGCGTTCGCGGTCGTCGACGGCCGGGATGTCGCCGAAGCCAATGTTCTCCGCGACCGAGAACTCGTAGCGGACGAAGTCCTGGAATACGACGCTGACCGCCCCGCGCACCTCGGTGAGGTCGTAGTCGCGCAGGTCCGTTC
>JAPPKV010000428.1 GCA_028819775.1 Gammaproteobacteria bacterium
CCTAACGCGCCCGCAAGGGCGCGCGGTCCTAACGCGCCCGCAAGGGCGCGCGGTCGCCCGCGTCATACGCGCCCTGTCGCTGGCGGGACGGGACAAGCCCGTCCCCTACGGTCCCGTGGCCGGTCTGGTGTAACTCACCAACGTTGGTGCCGAGGAGAGGACTTGAACCTCCACGGGGTTACCCCCACTAGCACCTGAAGCTAGCGTGTCTACCAATTTCACCACCTCGGCGTGGGCGCGCGACTTTACTACAGCGGGCTGCGGTTGAACACACATCGGGCGGCGTCGGCAAAAGCAATTCAAGGGTGGTCGGATCGCCGCAGCAACGCCTCAAGCTCGGCCACGCGTGCCTCCGCCACCCGCCGTGCCGACTCCGCCTGGCGGCGGGCGGTCTCCGATACCCGGAGCGCCGTGGCGGTCTCCGCATGGTCCGGCAAGAGCTCGCCGGTCACCGGATTGCGGAACCGGAAGCCGTCGCCGTGCGCCACTAGGTCCAGATCCAGCACAGCGCTGCGGCAGCCCCCGTCGGGCAGGGCCGGCACCGGTGCATAGATCCCGCCGGCATCCAAGCGCCAGCCGTTGACCGGACGCGGCAGCTTGCCGATCGGATCGACGAGCCAGAACTCGCGCACGCCGAGCGCCTCGTAGAGGCCCGGCTTCGCCTCGACATCCCGCCGCCACGTCTTGGGCGACAGCAGTTCCATCACCAAGTCCGGCACCGGTGCCTCCCACAGCTTGTAGGACGAGCGCGCCCCACCGCCCGCGCCGAACGACACCAGGAGGTCCGGCGCCATGACCGCAGCCGGATTGCCGCGCTCGAACAGGAGCCCCATGTCCGCTGCGGCTAAGAAGTCCGCGTGCGCCGCGTAGCGGCTCCGCAGTGCACCGACCGCGTACGTCCGGAGTTTCTCGTGGGTGAGGCTTTCCACGGTTGCGGAGTCGCTCTCGGGATGGCCCTCGTCGTCATAGCCGACCGGCGGCACCGGTCGGTACAGCGCCCGGGCGTGGCGTGCGGCGAGCGACGGCTGCCGCGCGACGGATGGCACGGCTGTGGCTGCGGCAGCGCGCGTTCCGGGGGAAGGCGATTCGGTAGGCATCATTGGAAAGTACCACAGGTGTTCCCGGCGCAGCGATGGGCGGGCAAGCATGGCCCGCCGCGCGCCGCAGGCGTTACAGACATCGGCCCGGACTCGTGTGCGACGTCGCTGAAATTTGCCGGGCCGGCCGGGAACCGTTGTCGGACGCGAGATCCGATTGTTCATGGCACTTGCGGCACCGGTCGCTTACGCTGCCGTCTTGTTGTTGTGCTGAGACCGCCGCCATGCCCAAGGGCCGCTTGCTACGGCATGACCGCTCCGGTGGAAGCCGTCGACGCGAGCCATCGGCTACTCGGTTGGCGCCCGGTGCGGTCCGGGACGCGATCGGCGCCATTGGCGAGGCGAGTTGGTCGGAGTTGATCCGGCACCTGCGTCTACCCCGGGGTCCGGCATCGCGGACATTGCGCCGGGTTGTCGACGGCCTTGTCGCCAGCGGCGACGTCGCGCTGTCGAGGAAGGGACGCTATCGACTGACCGACGAGGGCGAAGAAGCCGTGTCGAAGCCGCCGGCCTCGGTGATCGGACGGCTGGAGGGCAGACCGCGATCCTGGTTCGTCGAATCCCTGGACCCGGAGTACAAGCAGCGGATCGACCTCGTCGACGAACCCCACGCGCCGCCGGGGGCGGTGGTCGAAGTGGAGATTCTTGCCACGACGTTTGCCGGGGTGACCGGACGCGTCAAACGCCTTGTGGAAGCGGGGGGCGAGTCGTCCCGAGCAGCTGCCGCGATGTTGGCCGCCTACCGCATCCCCACGACTTGGCCCGCGGAAATAGACCGGGTCGAAGTGCCTGCGTCCGTGTCTCGGAACGTTGCCGAGGCCCGGAAGGATCTTCGCGGCATGTCCCTGGTGACGATCGACGGGGCCGACGCGCGAGATTTCGATGATGCGGTGTTCGCGATACCACGACGCAACGGCTGGCGCCTCGTGGTCGCCATCGCGGACGTGGCCCACTACGTCAAGACCGGTTCCGCACTGGACCGGGAAGCCCGGGAGCGGGGCAATAGCGTCTATTTGCCCGACCGCGTCGTCCCGATGCTGCCGGAGAAACTGTCCAACGGGATTTGCTCGCTGGTGCCCCGCGAGGACCGGCTCGCGATGGTGTGCGATATGCGGGTAACCCGCGAAGGCCGCGTGTCCGGGCACGAGTTCTATGAGGCGGTCATTCGCTCCCATGCCCGGTTGACCTACACCGAGGTAGGGCACTTTCTCGAAGGCGGGCACCTACAGGTCGGAGACGATGTCGCGGCGTCCCTCGGTGCACTGCACGACGTCTACCGCGCGTTGACGTCGCGCCGCGACGAACGCGGTGCCCTCGACCTCGATACCCGGGAAACAGCCATCGAACTGGACGACGAGGGGATGCCGACGGCTATCGAACCAATCGAGCGCAACGACGCGCATCGCCTGATCGAGGAGGCGATGATTGCCGCCAACGTGGCGGCGGCGAGCCACCTCGAATCCCGAAAGGACGGCACGGACCGCTCGCCGCCACCGGTGTATCGCGTCCATGAACCGCCGGCGCCCGAGAAGATCGAGGCACTAGCGCTGGCACTGCGGCTTGTCGGCGAACGCCTTCCCAACTCATCGCCGACGCCTGCCGAGTTGTCGGCCGTCCTCGCCCGGGCGCGCGAGAAGTCCTCCTGGCCGTCGTGGATCTGGGAGATCCTCGTGTTGCGCTCGCTCGCCCAGGCCCGCTACGAACCGCGCCGGCTCGGCCACTTCGGCCTGGCCTTGTCGACCTACGCCCACTTCACGTCGCCCATCCGACGCTACGCCGATCTGCTGGTCCACCGGATGCTCAAGGGGGAACGACTGGCCCTTGAAGATCTGGAGGCGGCCTCAACACACATCTCAATGACCGAACGCCGAG
>JAPPKV010000050.1 GCA_028819775.1 Gammaproteobacteria bacterium
TCACCTCGACGCCGAGGCGCTGCAGTTCGATGATGACTTCCTTGCCGAGTTCGCCTGCGCCCAGGGTCATCACCCGGGTGGCGCTGGCCGACAAAGGCGTACCGATCCTGGTCATGGCGTGTTCCGCTTCGCCACCTGCTTCAAACCTGCCTGGTAGCGCCGGAAGTTGTTGACGTAGAGTTCCGAGAACCCGGTGATCTCCTCCACCTCCTCGTCGGTGAGTTCGCGGATGATCTTGCCTGGGGAACCGAGCACGAGGCTGCGGTCCGGAATCACCTTGCCTTCCGTGATCAGCGCGTTGGAGCCGATCAGGCAGTCGTTGCCGATGATCGCGTCGTTGAGCACTACCGAACCGATGCCGATCAGGCTGTTGTCGCCTACGGTGCAGCCGTGCAGCACGGCCTTGTGGCCCACGGTCACTTGGTCGCCCAGCGTGACCGGGTAGCCCTCGTCCATGTGCACCACCGCGTTGTCCTGGACATTGGTGCGCGCCCCGACGGTGATCGTGTCGAAATCGCCCCGAAGCACCGCCCCCCACCACACCGAGGCTTCGTGTTTTAGGCGTACCGAGCCGATGACGACCGCCGTGTCGGCGATGAAATAGTCGCCCTCGGTTTGCAGGCTCGCGTCATCCAGGCTGTAGATCATCGGCTACTGCGTTCGGTCGTCCTAGGCATTGTGTCCGAGAGCGCCGAACAAAGCCATCAACCGAGCGCCGCACGGGCGTTTCGGAACAGCCGGAGCCACGGGCCGTCTTCACCCCAGGATGGATGGACCCAGGAATTCTGTACGGCCCGGAATACCCGTTCCGGATGGGGCATCATGACCAGCGTCCTTCCCGACGCTGCGGTGATGCCCGCGAGTCCAAGTTCGGATCCGTTGGGGTTCATTGGATACCGGATCGCCGGCGCGCCGTTTCCATCGACGAATTGCAAGGCCAGTTGTCCCGTGCGCTCCAGGTCCGTGGCCGCAACGCCCTCGTTGAACTCCGCCCTCCCCTCGCCGTGCGCAACCGGGATCGGCAGCAACGCACCCGCCATTCCGTCGAGCCACGGCGAGACCACGCCATTGACGTGCACCTGCACAGTGCGGGCCTCGAAGCGCTCCGAGCGGTTGCCGACGAACCGCGGCCAGCTCTCGGCGCCGGGGATCAGTTCCTTGAGTTCGGCCATCATCTGGCAGCCGTTGCAGACCCCTAGAGCGAGGGTGTCGCGGGCGAAGAAGGCGGCGAAGGCATCCCGGACCCGGGGTTCGAACAGGATGGACTTCGCCCATCCGCCGCCCCCGCCGAGCACGTCGCCGTAGGAAAACCCGCCGCAGGCGGCGAGCACCTGGAACTCGTCGAGATGGCCGGGGCGATTGAACAGGTCGGACATGTGCACGTCCACGGCTTCGAAGCCCGCCCGGTCGAAGGCGGCGGCCATTTCGATCTGGCCGTTGACCCCCTGCTCGCGAAGGATCGCCACCTGCGGCCGGCGCCCGGTAGCGACGAACGGTGCGGCGATGTCGTCTTCCGGGTCGAAGGCCGCCTTGAACACCAGACCGGACTCCGGCGCGTCGATCAACGCGAACTCCTCGTCCGCGCACTCGGCATCGTCCCGGAGGCGCTGCATCGCATGGCTGGTGGATGCCCAGGTCCGTTCCAGGTCGGTCCGGGTCGACGCAAACACTTCCACGTCTCGGCGGCGGACGACGATGCGCTGATCGTTGCGAAGTTCCGCCACCAACGAGAACTCGAGACCGACTAGGGCCGCGCGTTTCCCCACCGCGTCGACATGCCGTTCCGCGATGCCCACCACCACGCCCACTTCCTCTGCGAAGAGTTCCGGGATCGGGTCGTCGCCGACGGGGATGTCGAGGCCACGCGTCCGTCCTGCGAAGCACATTTCGAGCAGCGTTGCGATTAGTCCGCCATCGGACCGGTCGTGATAGGCGGTGATCAGGTTTGCATCCACAAGCTCGCCCGCCAACTCGATCAGGCCCTTGAGGGCCGCCGCGTCGTCCACGTCCGCCGGTTCGTCGCCAAGGGATCCGTAGCACTGCGCGAGAACGCTTCCCCCCAGCCGGCACCGCCGCGCAAAAGGCGGCTCGATGAGAAACAGGCGGTGGGTGTCCCCGCCGACCAGGCGGTGGGTGTCCCCGCCGACCCCGCCGACCAAGGGCGCGCGGGTCTTGCGAACGTCCGTCACGGGCGCGAAGGCGCTGATGTTCAAGGTCACCGGGGAGACGACTGTTCTAGCGTCCCAGGTCGTCCGCATGGACAAACTGTCCTTGCCCACCGGGATGGCGATGCCGAGGGCCGGACACAACTCCTCGCCCACGGCGCGGACGGACTCGAACAAGGCCTGGTCTTCGCCGTCGTGACCGGCGGCCGCCATCCAGTTGGCGGAAAGAACCACACGGGACAGGCTCTCGATCGGCGCGGCCGCAAGATTCGTCAGCGCCTCCGCCACTGCAAGGCGCGCGGCGGCGGCCGGATTGATCACTGCGACGGGCGACCGCTCGCCCATGGCCATTGCCTCGCCCCGAACCGTCTGGAATCCGCCGAGCGTGACCGCGACATCCGATACGGGCACTTGGTAGGGGCCGACCATCTGGTCGCGGGCGACGAGGCCCGTGATGCTCCGGTCCCCGATCGTGATCAGGAACTTTTTGCTTGCCACCGCCGGGAAGCGCATCACGCGGTGGATGGCTTCGGCGAGGTCGATGCGTCGATGCTCGAACGGCGCCGACTGGCGCGGTGCAGGAACGAACTCCCGGTTCATACGCGGCGGCTTGCCCAGCAGTGTGGCCAGCGGCATGTCCACGGGCGTTGCTTCGAGTTCCGAGTCGTCGACGATCAACCGTTTCTCGGCCGTCGCCTCGCCCACGACCGCGTAGGGGCAGCGCTCCCGGGTCGCGATGGCCTCGAAGACCGCGAGATCCTCCGCCGCCACTGCCAGCACGTAGCGTTCCTGGGCC
>JAPPKV010000378.1 GCA_028819775.1 Gammaproteobacteria bacterium
GTCCCGTGGTCTGCAAGCCTCGACGGCGTTGGGACTAGGAACGCTTGGACTGGCCGGAATCGCGTGGGTCGCCGTTTCGGCCACGCAGGATCTCGGCGAGCGTGACCGGTGGCGAGCAAAACACCGCGAGTTGGTCAATGACGCGCATCACGCGGCCGACGTCGTGAGATTGTCGGGTGTCGTACAGATCGATCCGGCGGGCCTACTGGCGATTGACGTTGCCATCGCAACGAAGGCTCCGCCGCCACCGGTCCGTTCCTTGGTCTTCACCTTCAATCCGGGAATGACCATCGAAGAGCTGTTCCTGGACGGGCAGCCGGCGGAGTTCGCCCACGAGGACGGTGGACTGGTCGTCGGGCTGCCCGAGGCGCGGAGACCAGACCACGGCATGGTCCTTCGGTTGACGGCGACGGGAATTCCGGACAGTTCCTTCGCCTTCCTGGCGAGCGTGTTCCACCCGGACCGATTGCCCGCATCGAGTAGGGTCGGGCTGCTTGGCACGGAAGCATCGCTCTACCGGCAGGACTACGTGGCATTGACGCCGTCGACATATTGGTTGCCGGCATCTGGACCGATCGTCCGGAGCCCGGACCGACATGACATCTTCGCCGTCGATCTGGCCGTGACGGTACCCGAGGGTTGGTTGGCCGTCGGGCCGGGCGAACGAACGCTGGAGCACAACGAGCCTCCGACCTATCGGTTCCGTCCCCACAACATGGTTCCGGGAGTTGCCTTGTTCGCCGGTCCGTTTCGCGCCTACAACGCGCGGGTCGACGATGTCGAAGTGGAATTGGCGCTACATCCCAAGCATCTGCAGAACGTTGAGGTGTACTCGCCCGTTCACAATCTGGTGACGGCGGATCTTGCTGATCTGCTCAGTTACGCGAAATCCAACGGAATCCCCTATCCGCACGAAGCGCTACGCATCGTGGAGGTTCCGAACACGCTGCGGACCTACGGTAAGCGCCCCCTCATGGCCTCGACCGGGGCGGCATCGGGCATTCTGCTCTTGAACGAGGCAGGGTGGCCCACCGCGCGGTTCCGCCACGAAGAGGAGGAGTTAATGGCTGGCCAGCTCTGGGTTTTCGTGGCGAACGATACGGTATCGAGCCTCCACGAAGGCTTGGCCCGTGACATCCTGGAACGGACCTGGGCTGTGGGAGATGGTGCCCACGCGTTGGACTTCGTTCTCCGCCGCCTGGCTCGACTGACCCTCACCCGGTCGCCAGTTCCAGCCCAAACGCCGTCCGCTCACCACTTCAACATCCGGACGCACCTCGGCCGTTCCCTCCGGGATTTGCTCAACCACGCCGTCGACGGCCACTCGGGCAGTGTGTTGTTTCGATATGAACCGTTCACCGACAGTTCCAAGGTATGGGACCGCGCGTTGGCCGTTTCTTTGTCGTCCCTGGATTTCCGGCTCGGCGGGAAGATGGCGGCTGACGTCCTGGATTTGAGGGGCGGGATGCTGGCGCAACTCCTCTACGACGTTCTCGGGGCGGTGGAAGCCGGAGCACTGGTTCAACGGCTTGTTCGCGAGCACAGGGGCGACGTCTACACGGCCGAGGACGTCGACGCGCTCGTGTCCCACCCCGACGCCCCGAGCGTGCGCGAGTGGATCACGTCGAGAGACTCTGCGGGCCTGCTCGTCTCACCGGCCAAGATGTCGAGGCTGGAAGACGACGCCGACGGCACGCCGCGATTCCATCTGTCCTTCCACGTCCGCAACGATGAAGCGTCCCCCGGATGGATCCAGGTCAAGGACCACTACGATCTACGCCATCCTTTCAGACTCAGCGGCGTCACCCGTGTGCCTCCGTTCAGTGCGGTCCACGTCGGGCTCGTTCTCAGAGAACCGCCGCGGGCGCTTTGGCTGCACCCGTACTTCTCCCGCAATGCGGGTACGGTGCTGATTCCGATAACAGAGACAGCGCCTCGCACGGGGCACGATGGCATCGTTGTCGGCAGCGAACCGAGCACGTGGCGGCCCAAGGTCGATGGCATCGTCGTCGACGATCTCTCGCCGGGCTTCTCCGTTATCGACGAGCGTCGGTGGTTCGGCCTCGCCTGGCCCGGATCGGCACATACCGTCTCGGACGGTATCGTCGATTTACCGAGCAACCGCGAATCGCCGGGCCAAACCGGCTGGTCGCGGGACTGGGCGCCGACAAGCTGGGGCAAATACCGGGCGACCATGGTCCACGCACCCGGCGGGACGGGACAGCGGATGGCCCTGTTTTCGACGGAGATCGGCCGGGATGGGCGCTGGCGCTTGGACTATCACATGCCAAACACGCAGTTCGTGATGGCGCCGGGCAAGTCCGTTGGCTCTCTGGAGATCACAGTCTCCGCGAGCGGCATGGCCGAGTCCATGACGTTGGTTTTCGATGCGTCGGCTGCGGAACCCGGTTGGTCACCAGTCGGCACATTCGACTTGCGGGCCGGGAAAGCCCGCGTTGCCCTGTCGGACCGCACGGATGGGACGCACGTAATCGCCGACGCTGTGCGATGGGTAGAAACGGATTAGCAGCCTAGCGGACTTCGTCGGCTTCCGGTCGGGACGGGCCTGAAGACCTCTCCTGTGACTATTCGTAGTTAAATCAACGCCTTGTTAGACATTCGAACGAAGCGACGCCTCGATTCGACCCTCCCTGGGGACCTTGTTCGCTCGGGATCGGATGATGGTATGTTTGGGTGATCTACGGGCGTTGCGGCCCCGGTTCCTGGGCCGGTTGATGAAATCGAACAGGGGTGTACGAATGCGTCAGGTGAGGTCCAGACCTGTAGAAAACCGTCCCGGAAACCCGAGGGACGAGGGTCGTGGCCAGGCCGGGGGTGTTCCGGTGTTCGGCGACTTGGAGTTTCCCGGCTGCGAGCAGGTGCCCATGTCGAGCGTCCAGCACGAGGCGTCCGAGCAGCACGTCGAGTTCTGGGACGAGGCCGCCGGGATCGCCAT
>JAPPKV010000056.1 GCA_028819775.1 Gammaproteobacteria bacterium
TCCCCGCCGAAGCCGTGCTGCACAGCGGCGAGCGGTCGGTCGTGATCGTCGAGAAGGACGACGGCCTGTTCGAACCCCGGGAGGTCTCCCTAGGGCTTGCCGCCGAGGGTCTGCAGCAGATTACGAAGGGTCTCGCGCCCGGCGAGACCGTCGTGGTTTCGTCGCAATTCCTCATCGACTCCGAGAGCAACCTCAAGGCGGCCACCGCCCAGCTATTGCGGGGCGACGAGCCGGACGATGCGCCGGACGAACCGATGCCACAACACCACCATCACCACTGAGTGCCAAGCATGTTCGAACGCGTCATCGACTGGTCCATCGAGAACCGGTTTCTGGTCGTCATCGCCGCCCTCCTGGTCACGGCGGTCGGCGTCTATTCCCTTATGCGCGCGCCCTTGGACGCGATACCCGATCTGTCCGACGTCCAGGTCATCGTCTACACGGAATACCCGGGACAGGGGCCGCGCATCGTCGAGGATCAGGTCACGTACCCCCTGACCACGCAACTGCTGGGCGTGCCCCACGCCGAGGTCGTCCGGGGCTACTCGTTCTTCGGCTACTCGTTCGTCTACGTCATCTTCGAGGACGGCACCGACCTCTATTGGGCTAGGGCGCGGGTACTCGAGACCTTGAGCCATGCGGCAGGAAAGCTGCCCGCGGGCGTCACGCCGTCGCTGGGCCCCGACGCCACCGGCGTCGGCTGGGCGTTCATGTACGCACTCACCTCCGACCGACATGACCTCGGCGAACTGCGGTCCATCCAGGACTGGTTCCTGAAATACGAACTGGCGAGCGTCCCCGGCGTGTCCGAGGTCGCCAGCATCGGCGGCTTCGTGCAGCAGTACCAGATCACCGTCGACCCCAACCGGCTGCGCGCCTACGGCATTCCCATCTCGAGGATCCGCGCCGCCGTCGAGGCCAGCAACACCGACGTCGGCGGCCGCTCCCTGGAGTTCGCCGAGAAGGAGTTCATGATCCGCGGGCTCGGCACCATCGAGTCCGTCGAGGACATCCGCAAGATCTCGCTCGGCGTCGACGCGAACGGGGCGCCCATTCTTCTCAAGGACGTGGCGCGGGTGGGAATCGGTCCCGAAATGCGCCGGGGCATCGCGGAGTGGAACGGCGAAGGCGAGACCGTCGGCGGCATCGTCGTCGTACGCCACGGGGCCGGAACGCTCAAGGTGATCGAAGACGTCAAGGCCAAGCTCGAGGCGGTCAAGGCCGGTCTGCCCGAGGGCGTCGCGGTCGAGGTGGCCTACGACCGCACGGCGCTGATCGAGCGGTCGGTGGCGAGCCTGCGCACGAGTCTCCTGCAGCAGCTCCTGATCGTGGGCCTGGTCTCCATGGTCTTTCTGCTCCACTTCCGCAGCGGCCTGGTGGCCGTCGTCTCGCTCCCGATCGGCATCCTGGCGGCGTTCCTCGTCATGACGGCGCAGGGCATCAACGTCAACATCATGTCGCTGGGCGGCATCGCCGTGGCGATCGGGACCATGGTCGATGCCAGCATCGTTATGGTCGAGAACGCGCACCGGCACCTGGCGCGGAACGACGAGCAACGGGACCACTGGCAGGTCATCGCCGAAGCTGCGAAGGAGGTGGGACCGACGCTGTTCTTCGCCCTGCTCGTCATCACCGTCTCGTTCCTGCCGGTGTTCGCGCTGGAGGCCCAGGAAGGCCGGCTGTTCAAGCCGCTGGCATACGCCAAGACCTACGCGATGGCCGCCGCGGCGCTGTTGGCGGTGACCCTCGTTCCCGTGCTGGTCGGCTTCTGGGTCCGCGGACGGATCTCGCTCGCGGACAGGAATCCGATCAGCCGCGCGGCCGTGGAGGTCGGCCTGGTCGTGTTCGCGTTCTCCTGGCTCGTACGCCCAGTCCTGAACGCGGTGTTCCGGTTCAAGTTCGTCGTCCTTGGGCTCGCCGGGCTCGCGCTGGCGGTAACGGCCATCCCCCTGTCGCGGATCGGCTCCGAGTTCATGCCGACCCTCTGGGAAGGCGACATGCTCTACATGCCGACCACGTTGCCGGGCATCTCGATCACCAAGGCGGGCGAATTGCTGCAGCAGACCGACCGGATCATCCGCACCTTCCCCGAGGTGGAGAACGTGTTCGGCAAGGTCGGCCGCGCCGACACGGCAACCGATCCCGCGCCGCTGTCGATGATCGAGACGACCATCATGCTGAAACCGAAGAGCGAGTGGCGCCCCGGCATGACCCCGGACAAGCTCGCCGAGGAGATGAACGAGGCCATCGACGTGCCGGGGCTCACGAACTCCTGGACCATGCCGATCAGGACCCGCATCGACATGCTCTCCACGGGCATCAAGACGCCTGTCGGGATCAAGATCGCGGGCCCCGATCTCGCCGAACTCGAACGGCTCGGCAAGGAGGTCGAGGCCGTGGTGCGCGAGGTTCCGGGGACGCTCGACGCGTACGCGGAACGGGTGATGGGGGGCGGCTATCTCGATGTCACCATCGACCGCGACGCCATCGCCCGGTACGGGCTGACCATCCGCGACGTGCAGGAGGTCGTCCAGACCGCCATCGGCGGCATGAACATCACCACGACCATCCAGGGACTCGAGCGGCTTCCGGTGAACCTGCGCTACAGCCGCGAACTGCGCGACGATCTCCCGTCGCTGCGCAACGTGCTCGTGCCGACCCCGGCCGGACCCCAGATACCCTTGGGGCGACTGGCGGAGATCGAATTCACGGTGGGTCCGCCGAGCATCAAGAGCGAAGGCGGCAGGCCGAACGCCTGGGTCTACGTGGACATCCGCGACGTCGACGTCGGCGGCTACGTGGAGGCGGCGCAACAGGCTGTGGCCGCGCATGTCGACGTGCCGCCGGGGTACACCATCGCCTGGAGCGGGCAGTTCGAATACATCCAGCGCGCCGAGCAGCGGCTCGCCCTGGTGATACCCGCGACGTTGCTGCTGATCGCGGGCATCGTCTA
>JAPPKV010000185.1 GCA_028819775.1 Gammaproteobacteria bacterium
CCCGCCCGATTCGGATGTCAGCGATCACTCACCAACGATTTGTCGTACACCCGCTCTCCGACCCGCGTTTGAAGACACCCCAAGCCGCCCGTATAATGCGCGCCCTTTGCGAACCCCGGATCGTTCTTGGACTCTACCGGCGCGTTAGCGTCGCGCGAGGCGAGTGCGATCGGTGAACGAGGCCAAGCCATCCGGCAGCGGTCGACGTTGGGGAACGCCGGTCCGGGTAGTGGCCCTGCAGGCTGCCGTCACCGTGGTCGTGGCGGCGCTGGCCCTGGCTTGGAGCGTGGACGAGGCGAAGTCCGCGTTTCTGGGTGGCCTCGTGGCTCTTCTGCCGAACGCGTACTACGCGTGGGCGGCGAGTCGTGCCGGAGGTGGCGGGCAGGACGCGGCGCAAGAGGCAGTCATCGAAGGGGGCAAGTTCCTCGGTCGATGGCTGGTGAAGATGGGGCTGATGGTGGCGCTCCTGGTTGTGGCCCTCGCGGTTCTGGGGGCGGGTAGCCTCGGGTTCTTCGTCGGTCTCATCGCGACATTGATGGCGCCCTTGGCGACGCCGCTGGTAGGTGGCACGACGGGCGCGGAAAGAGGCGGCTCGAAACCGCAGGACTGACGGGACAGCGAAAACTCCGATGGCCGAAGACGCCGGCGGCTACATCAAGCACCACCTCACGAACCTGACGTTCGGGCAGAAAAAGGACGGCACTTGGGGCATTGCCGAGAGTGCGGAACAGGCCTCCGACATGGGTTTCTGGGCGATCCACCTCGACTCCATGTTCTGGTCGCTGGTACTTGGGGTTCTGTTCTGTCTCATATTCTGGGCTGCGGCTAGGAAGGCGACTTCGGGCGTCCCGCGCGGCCTGCAGAACGGGGTCGAGATGATTGTCGACTTCATCGAGGACACGACGTCGAGCATCTTCCAGCACACCAACAGCCTCATTGCGCCCATGGCGCTGACGATCTTCGTGTGGGTGTTTTTCCTGAACCTCATGGATCTGGTTCCCGTCGACTGGATTCCTTGGGTCGCCTCGGCGATGGGCATCCATTTCATGAAGGTGGTGCCATCTACCGACCCGAATATCACCTTGGGCATGGCGTTCAGCGTCTTTGCTCTGATCATTTTTTTCGGTATCAGGCAGAAGGGCGTCGGTGGGTTCGTCGGGGAGTTGCTGTTCCATCCCTTCGAAGCCCCAACGGGTGGTAACCCCGTGGTGCGGATACTGCTTAAGGCGGCATTCGCCCCGATCAACCTCATCCTGGAGACCGTCACGCTGATCGCCAAACCGGTGTCCCTCGGGCTGCGGCTGTTCGGCAACCTCTATGCGGGCGAGATGATCTTCATCCTGATCGCGTTGATGTATACGAGCACCGTCTTCTTTCTGCCCGGCGGCGTGCTGCATTGGGCCTGGGCGGTGTTCCATGTATTGGTAATCACATTGCAGGCGTTCATCTTCGCCGTGTTAACCGTGGTCTATCTTGCCCAGGCGCACGACGTCTCGGACGAGCACTAACTTTAGCTAGGAGTCGTTTAATGGAGATGCAGGTCCTCTTGTACATTGCCGCCGGCCTGATGATCGGGCTTGGGGCGGTCGGTGCCGCGATCGGCGTTGGCCTCTTGGGCGGCAAGTTCATGGAGGGCGTTGCCCGGCAGCCCGAATTGCTGCCGGTGCTGCGTACCCAGATGTTCATCATCCTGGGCCTCGTTGACGCCGTGCCGATTATCGGAGTGGGCGTCGGTCTGATGGTGATCTTCGCGCCACCGATCTAGTCCGCTTGAGCGCTTGAACTAGAGGAGCAGCCATGAGTATCAATGCCACGATTCTCGGGCAATCGATCTTCTTCTTCATCTTCGTCTGGTTCTGCTGGCGCTTCATCTGGCCGTTCCTGATCCGCGCCATGCGCGAACGCCAGCAGACCATCGCCGATGGATTGGAAGCGGCGTCGAAGGCCCAGCGCGACCTAGAGCACGCGGAAGCCCGGGCGGAGGAGATTCTGAACGAAGCCCGGGCGGAGGCACGGGGGATCGTCGACGATGCCCGGGGCCAGGCCGCGCAGATGATCGACAACGCCCGGGCCGACGCCGAGTCGGAACGCGAGCGGATTCTGAAGGCTGCGCAAGCGGACGTGGTCCAGGAACTCAACCGCGCCAAGGAGTCCCTGCGGGGCGAAGTCGCAGATCTCGCGGTTCTGGGCGCGGAACGCATTCTCGAAGCATCCATCGATCGCGAACGTCACGACGCCCTGCTCGACAGGGTCGCGGCGGAACTCTAAGAGGCCCCGACGTGGCCGAGATCGCCACCCTCGCGCGTCCCTACGCCAATGCCGTGTTCGACCTGGCCCGGTCGGCGGGACGCATGACTGAGTGGTCGCCGATGCTCGCCTTGCTGGCTCGCGCCGTTGAAACGGACCAGGTCAAGGAACTCATCGCGGCACCCTCCCTCGCGCCCGCCGTCAAGGCGCATCAGTTGA
Source organism: Gammaproteobacteria bacterium (assembly GCA_028819775.1). The sequence goes on from JAPPKV010000185.1 coordinate 2,467, forward strand.
TCGACGTCGTGCGGGACGACATCGACGACCGCTGCCGCCGGTTCGTCAACGTCCTGGCTGACAACCATCGCCTGGAGCTGTTGCCCGAGATCTCGACACAGTTCGAGGCTTTGAAAGCCGGGGCGGAGCAGACGCTCGACGTGGAGATCACCGCAGCGGTCGAACTCACCGATCAACAGGTCGATGCCTACACCCAGGCACTGCGGCAACGTTTCGACCAGGCGGTGAACGTCAACGTCGAGGTCGATGCCGGGCTTGTCGGCGGTGCGGTAATCCGCGCTGGCGACACGGTCATCGACGGCTCCGTCCGCGGTCGGCTCACCCGGTTGGTCGAGTCGCTCCAGCGCAATTGAAGGATTGAGAAGAGGTCAAGCAATGCAGCAACTGAACCCGGCCGAGATCACCGACATCATCCGCGGCCGCATCGAAAGCCTCGACGTGTCCGCCCAGGCGGCGAACGAGGGCACCATCGTCAGCGTGTCCGAC
>JAPPKV010000213.1 GCA_028819775.1 Gammaproteobacteria bacterium
TGACCGCCGCGAAGGTCAAGAACGCCGGTGTGGGAAAGCACCAGGACGGCCAGGGATTATTTCTGAGAGTGTACGAATCCGGGTCGAGATGCTGGGTTCTGCGCCTCACTGTGGACGGGCGCCGCCGCGAGATCGGGTTGGGAGGCTGGCCCGAGGTGAGCTTGGCCGACGCCCGCGCAAAGGCGTTCGAGCACCGCGCCGCGGCGGCAAGCGGTCGCGATCCTTTGGCCGACAAGCGCCGGGGCGACGTGCCGACGTTCCGCGAGGCTGCGAAGAAGGTGTTGGATGCGAACCGGGCCAGGTGGCGCAGCGACCGGACCGCGAGGCTGTGGTGGGCGTCGCTGGAGAACCACGCGTTCCCCATCATCGGTGATCTGGCGGTGGACCGCATCTCCCAGTCAGACGTGCTTAGGTGCGTGGAGCCAATGTGGGCGACGCGCACCGAGACGGCCCGCAAAGTCCGCCAAAGAATCCGCACGGTGCTGAGATGGTGCCAGGCGCATGGCTACGTCACTTTCAACATGGCCGGCGAGGTTATCGACGGGGCCCTGCCGCCCATGCCGCGCGTCAAGTCCCATTTCCGCTCGCTGGCCTACACAGATGTGGCAGATGCGCTCGCGGTAGTGGAGGCGTCCGGCGCGTCTTCGTCGGCCAAGCTGTGTCTGCGGTTCGTGGTGTTGACCGCGGCCCGCTCCGGTGAGGCCCGCAACGCGACATGGGACGAGATCGACTTCGCAGCCCGCGAATGACGTCGTCTCGCTGTCGAAGAGACCTCGGACCACTGTGCAGTATTCGTCGAGATCCGCGATGCGTCGGCTCGTGCGTTCGGGAAAGCGGAGATCGCCCTGGGCGACGGCGAGATCTCCGCCACCCGCCCCGAGACCGAGTTCGAATCGACCGCCAGTCAGGCTGTGCAACGTTGCGGCGTACTGGGCGATCAACGTCGGGTGGCGATACGGCGTGGCGAGAACGAGGGAGCCGACATGCATCCGAGTCGTGCGGGCCGCGACTGCCGCGGTGAGTGCGAGTCCGTCGAGACACGCGGTGTCCTGATTGCCATCGGGCGGCCGGATGTGATCAAACGTATAGAAGACGTTGACGCCGACCGCTTCTGCTCGTTCGGCAAGTCCCACGTAGACGTCTGCCGCAACGTCGACCTGCGGCGCATAGACGCCGATGCGGAGGTTCGATTGGTCATCCATAGCGGCGATCGTATCGCGTGATCCGAGGTCGTCTGTGTGGGCCACGGGCACCCTATTTGAGGGAATCGGCCCGACTCTTTGGCCTGGTGGGCGGCGGCTCCACGGGCCTGGCCGACCGGGCCATCGGGGTCTGGATGCGGACGGATCAGCCGGGCTGGCTGCTACGCTCCACCCGGTGTTCAGCCCGATGCCGGACAAGCCCGATCATCCCGCCCTCGAGCTCCAGATCCTCGAACAGTGGGAGCGCGAAGCCACGTTCGAGCAGGTTCGCGCGGCCAACACCGAGGGCCCGCGGTTCAGCTTCGTCGATGGGCCGGTGACGGCGAACAAGTCCCTCGGTGTCCACACCGCATGGGGCCGCACGCTCAAGGACGTCTTCCAGCGCTACAAGGCGATGTGCGGCTACCACCAGCGGTACCAGAACGGGTTCGACTGCCAGGGGCTGTGGATCGAGGTCGGTGTCGAGCAGTCGCTCGGCCTGAACTCCAAGACCGATGTCGAGGCGTACGGACTCGCAGAGTTCGCACGCCGATGTCGCGAGGTGGTCGAGCGGTCGTCTCGACAGCTGACCGAGGGCTCGATCCGGCTCGGGCAGTGGATGGACTGGGACCGGAGTTACTTCACGTTCTCCGATACGAACATTGAGTACATCTGGCGCTTCCTCGAACGCGTTCACGATAACGGCTGGCTGTACCAAGGCCATCGCGCCACCGAGTGGTGCCCCCGTTGCGGCACGTCGCTGTCGGCGCACGAGTTGGTGGGCAGCTATGTCGACCGGGAGGACCCGGCGATCGAAGTCCGGTTCCCGTTGGTCGACCGGCCGGGCGAGTCGATCGTCATCTGGACGACGACACCGTGGACCCTTCCGGCCAATGTCGCAGCCGCCATCAACCCCGACGCGACGTATGCACCGACCAGCGACGGTGACTGGCGGATCTGGGTCTCCGATCCGGAGGCCGACGGCGAGCAGCCGGTGCCTGACAGCGCGCTGCTCGGACGAGATCTCGCGGGGTGGCGCTACCACGGGCCCTTCGACGAACTCGGCCCGGGAGCGGGGATCGAGCATCGGGTGGTACTCTGGGACGAGGTCGCCGTGGACGGAGGCACCGGCATCGTCCACATCGCTCCGGGCTGCGGCACGGAGGACTTCGACCTGAGCCTGGTAGAGAACCTCCCGGCGATCTCGCCGGTGGACGAAGCCGGCCGTTACTACCCGTCGTTCGGGTGGCTCGCTGGACGGGCCACATCGGAGGTCGCGCCCGACATCCTCGAGGATCTTCGCAATCGGGACCTTCTGGTCTCCGCCGGAACGATCCACCACCGGTTTCCCGAGTGTTGGCGGTGTCACACGCCACTGATCTTCAGGCTGTCCGATGACTGGTTCATCTCGGTCACCGACATCCGCGAGCAGATGCGGACCGCCAATCGCAGCGTCACCTGGGTGCCCGAATACATGGGCAAGCGGATGGACGACTGGCTTGTCAACATGGGCGACTGGAACATCTCCCGGCGCCGCTATTACGGCCTCCCGTTGCCGTTCTATCCGTGTAAGTGTGGACACGTCACCGTCGTCCGATCGAAGGACGACCTCGCCCAGCGTACGGTGGATCCACTCGATGATCTCGAGGAGCTGCGTCGACCGTGGATCGACGATGTTCGGATCAGCTGCGAGGCGTGCGGCAAACCGGTGAGCCGCGTGCTCGAGGTCGGCGACGTCTGGCTCGACGCCGGCATCGT
>JAPPKV010000009.1 GCA_028819775.1 Gammaproteobacteria bacterium
TGCGGCATGGGCACGGACGACCCTCTCGGCGGAGATTGGCACTCGCATATGGCGTACTTGCGGAATCGCCAGGTGTTGATGGACCGAAGGCGAGTTCGTGGCCAAGGACATTGAACCGTTCGTATCGGCGCTGCGGGACCTTTCCGACGCCCTCGACCATGAGGGCATTGACTGGGCGGTTGCTGGTGCCGTCGCCGCCAACAACTACCGGGACGCGGCCCTGACGACGGCTGTCCTCGACGTGATGCTCGCGCTCGCAGGCAACGACATCTCGGATGTGCAGGACGCGTTCCACCAACGCGGGTGGACAACGATTGCGGTTGCCAAGGACTTTCTACTGCGCGTGGAGCACCCGCAGGCCGGACGACTCGATTTGATGGTGTCTGGCACCGACTACGAAACCGGGGCCATCGCCAGAGCGCACCAGGTCGACTACGACGAACGCCTCAGTTTCAAGATGCTGGCCGTCGAGGACGTGGTGATCCTGAAGCTCATCGCGGATCGGATGCAGGATGGTGCGGACATCGAGTCCATACTCGTGGCCCAGCCCCACTTCGACCACGAATACATGGCGCGGTGGTTTGAGGAGTTCGTCCACCTCAACCTAGGCGAGCGCTTCAAGCGGATGGAGGCCAACGCAATGGAACGCGGATTGCTTCGCAAGAGAAACGCCCGCAAGTCCGACCTACCCGACCACTGAACGACGCCGACTCGACCGGATACGCACCGAGACACGACTGCGCCGACCACGATGCACTCTCATCGATGCCGAGCGTGGCTGCTGCGGCGCCTACGAGATACGAGACCGCATAAACCAGCCACCGAGCTGATCGCTTAGAATCCCCGTCGGAAGAGCATCGTCTCCGGTGGGGCGCGCGGCCTTCAAAGCCGTTGGGACGCTTGAATCGCGTCCGGTGGGTTCGACTCCTACCTCTTCCGCCAGGTCCATGCGGCTTCATGGGGTTTCATGAAGCCTGCTGACGACTCAAAAATTTCGTAGAAACAATTCGATAGAGGAACGCCGCGAAACTATGCGGATTTGCATGAACCGTTCCGAAAAGCTACGAAACGAATGCGTTTTGTGGGGTCGAATTCGGCGTCAAGGTCGACGTCTGTAACTCGCCTCGAATTCTTCGATGCGCGAACCTGTCTCTGACGTTTGTTCTTGTGAATGCGGTGGAGAAGTCCTACACACCGTATAGCCCCCGATCCGCGTCGAGAAGCGGGAGTCTGCAGCCGTCGTTGCCAAAGGCGATCCGACGTGTCGCCGCGCCATGATCTGGTGCGTTCCGAAAACGACGTCCTGACCAGCGGCGGCCCGATCAGGTTCCGCGGATTGCGGCGTTCGGTCACGTAAAGGTCGCGCCGAATCCCGCTGCCGCCGATAGAACCTCGTCGAGCCCACCGGACTGCAAGCGCTCGATGGGCTGGGCCACCCCGTCCACAAAGGGCCATTCCTAAATGAGAACAACTGGTTGAAGGCTGATGACCTCCTACCTCTCTCGGCTTCGTCTCGCCACAGCCCACTCCCCGAGATAACCGGCGCCCGCGTAGGCGTCGAGCGTCAGGAGCGCGTCGATCGTAATGCGCCCTCGCCATTCGAGTTCCACGCTGGGGCTGATCGCCCGCCATTTGATCGGCCAGCCGCCGTCCTCCTGCTGCGCCTCGCACAAGGCCGCGAGACCCGCTATGAGATCCTCGCGGCGGAACAGGCTATGTCCAAAACCGCCGGGCACAGGCGCCCAGTCCAGCGGGGAGTGGACGTAGCCTGGAGCGTCGAGATCGAACTCGATCTCCCCCGATGACGGGAGACTGGCGGCGGCCTTACCGAGCCACGCCGTCGCGCGGTCCCGGTCATGTGCCTGCTCCAGGAACGCAATCGCGCAACGCAGGTTGTCGAATCCGGTCAACCGCTCGGTCTCCAGCACATGCCAGCAGAACGCCGTCCCCCGAGGAATCCACGGGTGGTCGACGCCCCACTTGGTCAGCAACGCGACGATTGAGCCGGTGGGGTTTATCCAAGGCCGGGGGTCGGCGTCCGTTCGCCACCACGGCGCATGCGGGTGGTCGTTGACGCTCGGCAGTGCGAACGGAACGCCCCCGGAGTCGTCGGCGGTGGCTTCCAGCCAATCGCAGAGGGTCGACACCACGGGGTCGTCCGTGGCACCGACCAAGTCGAGGATCCCGAGGGCCACCTCGGCGTCGACCGGCTGGCTGTCCGGGCAGCGCTTATCGGGTTCGAGGGCGTTCCCAAAGCCGCCGTCGCCGTTGCGGTAGGCGCGTAGGGCGTCCAGCACCGGCTGCCGCGGCGCATCCTCGAACAGGCAGGCTAAAAGGTGCCGATCCAACGCGCGGGCGTTTCCCACTACGAAGTCCCGCGCATGGGCGAACAGATCAGTGTCCCGAAGCGAAGCCACCCCCTCTCCGTTCACCGCGCGCCCGAATTGAACCCCTGGCGCGCCAATTCAAACTCCACCTGCGGCCTGGCATCGTGTCGCGGAAGATGCAGCACATAAGCGAACATCGCAAGACGGGGCACCTGACTTCCAGCTAGTCCTCGTTGGTCCTCTACGCCCAGGCGAATCGACTTTGCAGTCATTGGGTGCTGTGTCCACGAATAGAGGTGACTCGACAGGACTCTTGGTCTATACCAGACTGTGGAGGAGCGAGGCTCCAAACCAGTCATGAGACGCAAACCGGTCTCAGGCAGCTGGAAGCCCTGAGATGACATCTTTCACGTCGACGGCTGCGTTCTACAGCCGCTACCGGGTGCCATACCCGGAGAGTTTACTAGGTAGCCTCAAGACCGATGCCGACCTCGGGCGCGAATCGCTTGTCCTAGACCTCGCCACCGGTCCCGGGCGGCTCGCGTTGGCGTTGGCGCCTTCCGTGCGGGAAGTCGTGGCGGTGGACATCGAACCGGAGATGCTGGACGAGG
>JAPPKV010000083.1 GCA_028819775.1 Gammaproteobacteria bacterium
ACGATCTTGAAGTCGCCGAGCCAGGGATCGGATTCCCAGGCGCCGGGCGCCGAACTGTTCTGGGCGATGATTCCGGCGATGACCGACCACCGATCGCCCAATTCCCAAGACGCCGCGACCCGGCCACCGGAGACGTCGTACTCGTTGAAGTCGTCCTCGACGACGTCGGAGTTATCTTGGGTATCGGCGAGGTCTCGGCCCAGAACATTGTCAACGTAGCCGCCCTCGTGGGAAGCGAACAACGCGACGCGGACTGCGAATCGAACCGCGACCGGGATGTTCACGTGGCCGCTGAGGTCGTAGCTCGGTTCGCCGCCCCGGGTGGAATAGATGCTTGCGTCCACCTGTCCGCTAAAGCCGCTCGGGTCCGGCTTGTTCGTGATGACCCGTAGGGTTCCGGTCTGGGAACTGGATCCGAACAAGGTTCCCTGCGGTCCGGGCAATGCCTCGAGACGCTGGATATCCACTAGCCAAGGGTCGACCTGCTGGGAGTTCGTGGTCAGGGGTGCTCGTCGAGATAGACGGCTGTCATGCTGTCCGTACGGTACTCCGACGATCCGGTGGAGACGCCCCGGAATACCACCGAATTGCGCCCTGGCACGCTGTTGACGAGGCCGACGCTTGGCAGCGCGTCGATGTACTCCTTCATGTCCCGGGCACGGAGGCGTTCGAGGTCGTCGGTGGTGAAGGCGGTGATGCTCTGCGCGACATCCTGCATGTTGGCTTCGCGCTTGGTGGCGGTGACGATGACCTCTTCGATGGTGGGACCGGCTGCTTCTTCCTCGGTTTGTTCCTGCGCGACGACGGCCAGAGGGGAGTGCACCGCCATGACAGCGATGGCCAACGGCTTCAGGCGGAACGCCGGTGGGGCGGTTCGTTCAGACGTCCTAGCATGTGCCCGGTTGCGCGACATTTGGATCCCCCCGCCGATCGGATGCCTCAACCGACCATTAGGCGGTCAAGCACGAAGCTTGTCAACCGGAGTGCCGTGGGCGTGGGCTGACGCGGGGCCTATAGACGCATCAACGCGTCGTCTATCGTCGTCTCCCGGAACGACTGCTCGAGTGCCGGCCTCTCGTCGTTTGGACTTTCCAACCCGTTCGGCATCGGCTCGTCGGCGGAGCGCAGGACGTTTGCGACGTATGTGCCGAGTGGCTCGGCGGCACAGCGGATCACCAGATTCGCATCGGCCACGTCGCCATGGCGGGAGTAGAGGAAGCAGCGCGCGAGCGAGCGCCGTATTCGCTCGTCTTGAACGGGTTCGTAGCCGCGTTCGGTTGGCGCGCTGTCCGGCACGAGCAGAACATTGATTGCGCGGTCCGCGATGGCGGCGGCTGTCGCGTTGTGGTCGTCGGCCACCCGGACGTCCTTGTCCGGCCAGAAGTCGAAATAGCCGTAGTCGACGAGGGGGTCTCGGCGCTGGAAGGTGAAGAAGTCGGGATACGCGAAGAATCCCCCGCCCTCTTTCCGGAAGCCGTCGTAGAAGGCCGTGACATAGGCCATTGCCAGCGTCACCGCGCCGACACCCTCCGTGCCGTCCGGTGCAAGCAGCCCGACGCGCGTGTTGCGCCCATGGTCTCGAAAAAAGCCCTGGTGGGATACGTCGCGCCCCCTCCACGACACCTGGAAGTCGGAACCTCGAAGAATGCTGCTGTGCATGGCTACGCCCCGAGCAAGGATGGTTCTCGCAACCCGTGGTGCCGCAAGTCGATTACGTACAATAGCGCCAACTCGACACGCGGGGTAACCCATGTCCGCTACCGGGGTGGGGCAACTGCATGCTTCCGACCGGACTCGGGATCTCGGTCCGGTGCACTGCAGCGCGCTCCTGGATGCGGTCCGCGGCCTCGACGATGCCGCATGGACGGCCAAGGAGTACCGGCAAAGGTCGTTCAACGTGCACCGAAGCACCCAATCCATCGTGCTTTGCTTTATCGACCTCGACAAGTGGCCGGATCTGGCCATCGCGCGGGACGTGGGCTGGGAGGCGCTCGGCGACAGTGCCGAACCGGTGATGGAGACAATCATTGCGCGGTGCTATCCGCCTGGGGGCGTGGTGATCCGGGCCATGGCCGTGCGGCTGCCGGCGGGGGCACGGATTACTCCGCATGTCGATGAGCACGAGTCGCTCCGGTTGAGCCACCGCATCCACCTGCCCCTCGTGACCAATCCCCGGGTGCGGTTCTTCATCGACGGCGTTCCGCACCGGTTCGAGCCGCGATGTGCCGTGGAAGTGAACAATCAGTTGTCGCACTCGGTCATGAACGACGGTACCGTCGACCGGATTCACTTCATATTCGACTACCTGCCCCCCGATGCCTTGGCCGGTCAGGCCCCCGACAGGCCGTGAGTCGCCTGCTGATGGCCAAGGGCGAACCAAGCATCCGGCGGGCCGTCGCCGCCATGAAGGCGAACCGACCGCTGCTCGCGGAGGAAATCTGCCGCGACCATCTGAACATGGACCCCGGGAGCATTCAGCACCTCACGTTGCTTGGCCGGGCGTTGGCGAAACAGGGACGCTACGACGAAGCCGCAGCCCAACTGGATCAAGCCATCGGCTTGGCACCCGAAACGCCCTTGCTCTACGAGGATCTCGGCAGCGTGCGGGCATACCAGGGCCGGCACGAAGACGCGATTGGGCTCTTCGAGAAGGCGATTCGCCTCGATCCCCGGCAGCCTTCGGCGCATAGGAAACTCGGCGAGGCCCTGGCCGCCGCGGGACGGGGCGACGAAGCGGATCGGCACTTCGAGTCCTATTTCGACCGGGATCCCGTGGCCGGACGCGTGGCCGAAGGTGCCGATCACCTTCGGGCAGGCCGTGTGGACGACGCGATGGCCACGTTCCGGGATGTGCTCCGCAGGCACCCGGACAATGTCGACGCCATGCGCTACCTCGGCATCGCCTACTGGCGCGAGAAGAAGAAGCTCGGCGATGCAG
>JAPPKV010000517.1 GCA_028819775.1 Gammaproteobacteria bacterium
GCCGTAGGCGACCACGCCGCCGAGTACCAGCGCGACGGCGATCAGCCGTTGAATAAGCGTTCTCATACGAATTTCCCTCCCCTCGATTCCTTGAGCGCACTCGATGCTGACACTCAGGTTGCAAATGGGCAATTGCCTGACACTGCTCCTTGACGGCTCGCGTACTCGCGAGACGCGCTACGGGAAGTTGAAGGTCGCTGCTGGCGATTTCCCAGCGCGAGTTTGCCTTCGCTCCCCCTTGACCGCCCCAAATTACACAAGACGGCGGCTATGATCCACCCGCGAGACGGCGCACCAGCGCCGGACCTTCGAACACAAGGGCCGAATACAGCTGCAAAAGGTCCGCGCCGGCCTCGAACATCGCCTCGATGTCCTGTGTTCGCGTAATTCCGCCCACGCCGACAACAACGGGACCCCGGCCTGCCACCGCACGGGTCCGGCGGACGGTGTCGAGGGCGATGGCGAACAACGGCTGTCCCGACAGACCACCTTCCTCGGCAGCCCGTTTCGAGGACAGCGATGCGGGCCTCGTAACCGTCGTGTTCGTCGCAACGATGCCATCGGCACCGGCCCGCAACGCTCCCGAGACTGTCGCCTCCAGGTCGTCGGCGGCAAGATCCGGGGCGATTTTGACGAACAGCGGCGGTACGGGTTGCTTGTCGGGATGTTGGACCGAGAGACGTTGGCGCTCGGCCGCCAACTCGGCGACCAGCGCACAAGCGGCATCCGCAGCCTGGAGATCCCGGAGGCCGGGTGTATTCGGCGAAGACAGGTTGACTACCACGTAGTCCGCCACCTCGTAGAGCGTCGAGAGGCAAATGCGGTAGTCGCGGACGGCATCGGTCAACTCGGTGTCGCGGTTCTTGCCGATGTTGACGCCCACCGGTACATCGATGCAGTCGCGCATTCGACGAAGGTTCGTGGCCACGACGTCCGCCCCGGCGCTGTTGAACCCCATTCGATTGATCAGCGCGTGGTCTTCCTCGAGCCTGAACAGACGCGGTTTCGGGTTGCCGGACTGCGGCCGCGGCGTGACCGTGCCGACTTCGAGGAAGCCGAAGCCGAGTTTCGCCAGGCCCGCCGTCGCCGTCGCGTCCTTGTCGAGTCCCGCCGCCAAGCCTATGCGGTTCGGAAAGGACAACCCCAGCAACTCGACGCCGGTCTCCGGTGGCGGTGCCGACGCTGGCAATGCGCCGAACCCCCGCAACGCCGCAAGCGCCAGCTTGTGTGCGAACTCCGGCGGCAGGGTAAACAGAAGTGGACGCAGTGCCGCGTACATGCGGTTAGGTGGTTGTGGGATCCCGCGCCGACGTCGCGCGTCGTCGATCGTTGAGTTCGCGCAGGATCTCGGCATGCCGCGCCCGGGTCAGATCGTAGTGCAGATAGCACCACACGGAGATGACCGAGAATCCGGCAACCACCGGGCCGTAGAGCAGACCCAGATGGACGATGGTCTCCGCGGGCACGTCGGCCGCCGATTGGATCTCGGTGCCGCGGGGCCAGGCGATGATGTCGAGCCCGATCCCGCCGATGAAGTTTCCGAATCCCGATGTCGCCTTGTGCGAGAACGCGATGGCGCCGAAGAAGATCCCCTCCTGGCGGGCACCCGTCTGGTGGTCGTGCTCGTCGGCAACGTCCGCCATCATGGACCCGAAAGCAATGAAGGCCTGCTGGAGGATCACCCCTTGGACGAACCGAAACGCCACCAACGTGTAGACGAGCGCGAGGGTGTTGTTGTCCGGGAACACCTCCAGTAGGCGCAGCACGACCGGAATCACCTGGCAGACGGCCCAGACGATCGTTCCCAACAGGACACCGAACCGCTTGTCCGTATGGCGCAGGAGCGGCGCGGTCAGGAACACGCCGATCAAGAGCCCGACGATGCTGGCTGCCTGCAGGCCCAGCATCTCCCGACTGGTCAAGTCCCAGAAGTACTGGAACATGTAGAGGTCGAGCGCGCTGTTGACCCCCGCCATGATGAAGACGATCAAAACGCCGAAGAAAAGCCATCTGAACGACCGGTTCCTGAACGCCTCCCCCAAATCGAGGACCATTTGCGTGATCGGGTTGCGCTGCGGCCTCGGCGCGGGTTCCGACAGGAAAGGAATCTCCTTCTGGGTTCCGTACGCGGAGTACCAGATGGTCACCACCATCAGCACAGCCAGAGTCAGCGCATAGGGCACATAGGCGTCGATGGCGAGGCGGCCGCCACGATCGTCCGCGAAGAACCAGCCGAGTCCGATGCCCCACGCGGCGGCCGCCCCTCCCGCAGCGAAAAACTGGCGATACGCGACCACCCGGGTCCGCTCGCTGAAGTTCTCCGTCATCTCCGCGCCAAGCGCGAGGTGTGGCACGTGGTAGAGGGTCATCGCCACTCGCGTGAGGATGGCGAATGCCACGAGCCATGCGAACAGGCCCCATTCGCCGAGGTCCGAAGGCGGGGCGAACAACCCGACGAATGCCATGCCCAGCGGGACCGCCGAGGCGTACATGAACGGGTGTCGGCGACCGAGTCTCGACTTGTGGTTGTCGGACAACGACCCGGCCAATGGATCCGTGACCGCGTCCACGACAAGGGCGATGAACAGGGCCGCCCCGGCGAGCGTACCCGGCAACCCGAGTACCTGGTTGTAGTAGAACAGGACGAATGCCGCAAAGGCCGTGTTCTTCAGCCCCTCGGCGAACTGGCCGACGCCGAACGCGAGCTTGCTGGAAAAGGGAACCAGGCGGTCCTTGGACGCGTCGGTCACCATGTGGTGCGTGTCCCGCGTGGCCAACATCTTGCCGACCGGCTCTGCCTCACCCTTCCTCCGTCAACGGTCGTCGGGGGAAGCCGACGTCGGGCTACGAGTCGTTTGGTCGGGGCGGCCGGATTTGAACCGACGACCACCACACCCCCAGTGTGATGCG
>JAPPKV010000467.1 GCA_028819775.1 Gammaproteobacteria bacterium
CGAGAGGCAGTTGCAGGGCGTTGAAGTGGATGGCGCTGTTCGGGATGGTGTTCGCACTGGGGGGCGTTGAGGCTGCCGCGCAGCCCGCGTTGGACACGGTCGTATGGACGCCTGAGAGCGCGACCGTGGAGATCGACGCAAGCGAGGGCGTGTGGACCCAAGGAGGACAAGCCATCGCCGAGGCTTTCACGGTGACTTGGACAGGCAAGACCGGGGGACCCGCCGAGGGGGTGTCCCATACCATATCGGCTTCTGTTGGGGACGCCGAAGACGACTTTACAGTTACCTTCGACACGGCCATCCCAACCTATGCGGCTGGCGTGGCAGTGACCTACACGGCACCGAGTCCGGCCGACCCCACGAAGGATATTCTCGACACGGAAACCTCCGGCTATACACCAGTGGCGACCGGAGCCATCTCGACCGTTACGGAGAGGGATGTCCGGCCGATGATCTCGGACATCGACAACATGACGTTCGAGAAGGGTAAGGAGATCGAGGCGTTCCAGTTGCCCGACGCGACCGGCAACGCCGGCACCGGCTTCACCTACATCGTTTCCGACTTGCCCGACGGCTTGCTCTTCGATGACAATGGGATAGACGATGCCAGCTCCACCGCAGCCGAACGGGAAGACGACCGGATGGTGTCCGGGACGCCGACGATGGTCACCGATGGCGACCAGATCGTCACCTACACGGTACGCGACGGCAGCACCCCTCCTGACAGCTCTTCCGTGAGGTTCACGATCACGGTGACGGACAAACCGGCTAGGCCCGAGGCGCCAGTGGTGACACCCACCATGAACACCAGCGGGTCGCTGGATGTGATGTGGACGGAGCCCGCCCCCAACAACAGCGCGATCTTCGACTACGAAGTGCAGCACCGGGAGGTGGACACCGAGCGTTGGATGATGCACACGGCGGATCTGGGCACGAGGACGTCGGCGACGTTCTCGGGGTTGACCGACGGCACGGAGTACGAGTTCCAGGTGCGTGCCAGGAACGATGTTGACTGGTCTGAGTGGTCCATGAGCGGCAAGAACACACCCATGGCCTCCACGGCCGCGCCCGCCGCGCCGGACCGGCCGACAGTAGTCGCAGGCGGTCGAGGCGAGTTGGTCGTGTCCTGGACGGCGCCAGCCACCAACGGCAGCACCATCACCGGCTACGACGTGCAGTACTGGATAGAGGGACAGGACAGGCGGCAGCGGGACGATGTGCCGGGAATCACGACGACCCTCGACCGCCTGGGCGACAGCATGGAGTACAACGTTCGGGTCCGAGCGAATAGCAACAACGGCGACTCGCCCTGGTCCGAAGCCCGTGCCGGCACCACCGCTGCCGCCCCGGCGGCGCCGTCCACTACGCTCGCCGACATCACTGAGATCGACGTCAGCGCGGCGGAAGAGCGGCGGATCGGCGGAGTAGAGAGGCGGCACCTTCACGAACTCAACGACCGCGACAGCACCGTGACCGTGAAGGTCGAGTGGACCGTTGCACAGCTCCGGGAAATCTACGCGGGTAGCGCAACGCCCGGTCCCGTTCATGTCGCTCTTGTAGCGGTGCCAGTGAACGACAGTGCAAGTTGGCTCTCGCCCGCAGAGGTGGGGAACCAGCTGGGGCAGGATCTCCCAGACAACTTCGAATGGGTCAGCATCAACATCCCGAAGAAGCCGGCAGCGTCGGCGCGCGACCGAGACACGGTCCCCGCCATGGGCACCATGTCACTGACGTTGTTACAGGACGATGACGCCGAAGACGAGGCGTTCCGACTCACGGTCGGTCGAGGGAGCCAGGGCGTTTCGCTGGAAGCCCGGCGCAGTGAGCTGGAGACCGACATCATCGTGATCGACGATGACGAGACGCAGAAGATCGTTGTAGAGAGATCCTCGAGCGGCACCGTCTACGAGGGTGACGATGTCGAGTTCGAGGTTTCGGCCAAACCGGAGCTGGTTAACCTGCAGATCGATGTTCGGTTCGACCTGACCGACGAGAAGGGCGCGGCTGTGTCTTCGAGAGTTGTCGGGCTAAGCCCCGCGAGCGACTCTATCGGTGCGGGCGACGACGAGATCAAGGTCACCATCGAGCTTGAGGAAAACGATGGCAATCGAGACAACGACGTGCTTATGTTCGACGCCGTGGTCGTGTCCCGGAATCGAGATGACATCGAGATCGAGTACCCGAAGGACAGCGACCACGCCGTCACTGTGGTCGACGTCCACAGGCTGCCACCGCTCACGGTGATGCCGGGGTCCGCCGACCTGATGGAAGGCAAGAAGCTCGAGCTGACGCTGACCGTCGACCGGAACCCGAAGGAAACCCGGGCCATCGATCCCGAGATGTCACAGTACACGACCGAGGCGCTCTCCATCGCGGTGACGCCGAGTGGTGCCGCTGCATCGAACTACGCGCTTTCGGCTACCACCATCGCGGTTGACGAGTACAAGCACAAGGCGGGGCAGGACTGGATGCAGACGGTGTCGGTCACGGTCGAGGCACTCCCAGACGAGGATGTCGAAGCGGACTCGATGCTGATGCTGGACTTCGTGGTGAACGGCACCAAGGCCGAGAACGGGCCCAGCGACACCATGGCGGACGCCCAGGCGACGCTGACCCTCCAGGACGCCACGGAGACCTTGGTGTCCGTGGGGGACAACGCGTATGAGGTCATCCAGGGCGTGCTGGGCACGCCTCCCACGCTGATGACGGGCGCGTCCTCCGAGTTGATGGGGGCGAACCTGTTCGACTACGACGCCGCCGCCGTCAGCATCGCGTATGCCACCTCGGTGGAGGGCGGGGCGGTTACCGCGTCGACCAGCGGCGGGACGGTCACCATCATGGCGGTGTCGGCCGGAGAAGCCAAGGTGACGATTACCGCCACCGCGACTCCCAACGCGTCGTCCCTGGT
>JAPPKV010000254.1 GCA_028819775.1 Gammaproteobacteria bacterium
GCAAAGGTCATCCCGGATCACGTGGAAACGGTCAGGATGCTCGACGTCGCCGAGCAGAAGCTCGCACAAGCTGATTCTGAACGTGCCGAGGCCGACCGCCAACTTGCCGAGGCCGACCGCGAGCTGGAGACATCCAAGCGCGAACAAGAGCGCGCACTACGTCGCGTCGCGGAGTTGGAGAAGCTGCTGCGGCAAGCGCGCTCCGGAACCTGACCTTCGAAGCCCAATTTGACTGACACCCTCCGCATCGACTAAAAGGGAGGGTTAAGGACTCGTTGAACGTCCTTGGAAAAAGCCGTCGAGGGGGCGGCTTTGAGAGGAATTCCGGAGAACGCAATGGCACATGACATCGTGATTCGTGGCGGCGAACTCGTCGACGGAACGGGCGCAGACCCCGTATCTGGCGACTTGGCAATTGACGACGGACTGATCACCACAGTCGGCAAGGTCGACGGCAAGGGCAAGCGGGAGATCGACGCCAAGGGTCTTGCGGTGACCCCGGGCTTCGTTGACCTGCACACCCACTTGGATGCCCAGATCGGCTGGGATCCTTCGCTGACCCCGGTTAGCTGGCACGGGGTCACCACGGCGCTGCTCGGCAACTGCGGCGTCACCTTCGCGCCCTGCAAACCCGACGATGTCGAGCTTCTCGCGGGGATGATGGAGACCGTGGAGGACATTCCCAAGAACGCCATTCTCACCGGGCTGCCCTGGGACTGGGAGGACTACGGCGGCTATCTCGATGCCATCGAGCGGCTTCGACCGGCAATCAACGTGGCCGGCATGGTCGGTCACTGCGCGGTGCGGTTCTACATCATGGGCGAGCGCGCCGTCGAAGAGCAGGCCTCCGACGACGAACGCCGGCAGATGGCGGATGTCGTCGCGCACTCCATCGACCGCGGGGCGGTCGGGTTCTCCACCAACCGCTATCCGCCGCACAAGCTGCCGGACGGACGTTCGATTCCCGGTACGTTCGCGGAGGTGGGCGAACTGGTCGAGATCGCCAAGGCCGTTGGGCCGCGCAACGCCTTGATGCAGGCGGTGGGCGCCAACTTCGAAGTGCTGAGGGCGATGGCGGAGACCACCAAGGGCCGCATCCTGTTCAGCTACGGCACGGGTCCGCAGGAAGGCATGGGCGCAAAGAGCGCGGCGGGCCTTGAGCACCTTTCACAATACGGCGACCTGACTGCCATCACCCAGGTCCGGGGATCCGGGTTCATGTTCGGGCTGCAGTCGAACCTACCGGTGCAGGGCGAGACCTGGGACAAGCTGCGTAAGCAGAACCTCGAACAGCGCCTCGCGGCGATCCGGGATCCGGAGACCCGGGAGAAACTCGTCGACGAGGGTCTCGCCATGAAGCGACGCTTCCCAATGACCAACGTCTTCTACCTGGGCGACGGCGAGTCTCCCGACTACACTACGCCGCCGGATCAGAATCTGGAGGCAGTGGCCGAAGCCAACAACGAGCACTGGGTGGAGACCTTCCTGCGCCTGTCGGACGAGACCGGCGGCCGGGCGCTCTTCAACCTACGCATGTTCAACCAGAGCCTCAAGGAGTTGGGCGACCTCTTCAGGAGCGAGCACATCTTCCCGAGTTTGGGCGACGCGGGCGCGCACGTCTCGCAGATCATGGACGCGGGCTGGTCGACCTTCATCCTCTCCTACTGGATCCGGGAAGCCGGGGTCTACAGCCTGGGCGAAGGCATCCGTCGCATGACCTCGGGCCCTGCGCGCGTACTCGGCCTCAACGACCGCGGCGCGCTCAAGCCGGGTCTGCGCGCGGACATCAACGTCTTCGACCCGGACAGGGTTGCCGAACGCCAGCCCGTGCTCGTGCACGACTTCCCCGGCGGCGCGCCGCGCTACATCCAGAAGTCGCTGGGCTACAAGACGACCCTCGTCAACGGCGAGGTGACACTTGTCGATGGCGAGCACACCGGTGCGCGGGCCGGCAAGGTGCTGCGCCACGCCGGGTAGCTTGATCGTAGTCAACGGGCGGGTTGCTGGCTCGCCCGTTGTCCATGCCGGCGTGCCGTCAAGAGGGCGGTGCCGTGTCGAGAGATGAACGGGTAGGCTGGACTGCCCGCTGCGTCGCGTTCGGCTTGGGCGCCATGGCTTGCCTCGTCGTCGTTGGCCTCTCTGGCGCGGTCTTCGAGTTCTGGACGCTGGGCATGATACTCGGCGGTATTGTGGGCGTAGTGGTGGCTCGGTTTGCCATTCGCGAGGCCAGGTACGTCAGGCGTGACGGGGATCCCAGGAAAGCGGCGAGGCGGGGATCGTGGGAGCCGTAGGCGACAAGCGGCTCCCCGCCGTCTCGCTTGTGATTGATGGTGGCCGTTCAGTACGATGCATTCCCTGATTCCTCCTCGCCTGTGAGGTTCCGATGACCGCCAGCAACACCAGCCTGCGGGGTAGCCTGGTCGCCTTGGTGACGCCGATGAAGACCAGCGGCGCCGTGGATTGGGCTGCGCTCGACGGTCTGGTCGACTGGCACCTGGAGTCTGGCACCCACGGCATCGTCCCCGTTGGCACGACGGGCGAGTCCGCGACCCTCACGCACGACGAGCACAAACAGGTCATCAAGGCCGTGATCCGCCGGGTGGACGGGCGCGTGCCGGTCGTCGCGGGTGCCGGTGCCAACGCCACGGCAGAGGCCATCGAACTCACCGAATCGGCGCAGGGCGATGGTGCCGACTATTGCCTGTCGGTGACCCCGTACTACAACAAGCCGACCCAGGAAGGACTCTACCGGCACTACTGCGCCATTTCGGAGGCGGTCGACCTGCCGATGGTGCTCTACAACGTGCCCCCGCGCACGGCCTGCGACATGAAGGCGGAAACCGTGGCTCGGCTTGCCCAGGTCGACAGCATCGTGGGCATCAAGGAAGCCTGCGGCGACGCCG
>JAPPKV010000480.1 GCA_028819775.1 Gammaproteobacteria bacterium
TTCGAACGCAACAAGATCGAGGATGCCATCGCCAAGACGCTGCGCGACTACTCGGGCGGATCCACGGACTACGGCCAGGCCTTCCAGGATTTCCGTAAGCTCTGCATGGACGAGGTGGACAACCGCACGACGATCATCATCCTGGGCGATGCGCGCAACAACTACGGCGACCCGCGCACGGACATCCTAAAGGAGATGTATGATCGGTCGAAGCGCGTCATTTGGCTGAATCCGGAGTCGCGCAACACCTGGAACGTGGGCGATGCCGAGATGCGCAAGTACACGGCCTACGTTCACCAGGCGGAGGAGTGCAATTCGCTCATGCATCTGAACCGCATCGTCGGTAACCTGTTGCGCATGGTGTCATAGGAACGGGCGCATATCGTGAGCGAGATCGCCGATACCCCAAGTCCGAGCGTCCCCGAGGGCGTGGCGGGTACCGGTCTCGACATCCGCTCGCTCGGTCAGATTCTCTATCTCGGCGGCATCGGCGTCGCGGCGCTCGGCGTACTGCTCTGGCTGCTGGCCCAATGGAACGAGGGCGGCGCAGGCGAGGCGGTGGATTCCGCGACCGGGACGATCACCCTGTCCCTGGGCGGAGAGCCCCCGCAGCTCGATTCCACCCGAGGCACCGACGCGGTGAGCTTCAACATCCTCGGACACACCATGGAGGGCCTGCTGCGCTACAACGCCGAGAACCGCCTGGTCGGCGGCGTCGCGCGGGATTGGGAGATCGGCGATACCACGGCGACATTCTGGCTCCGACCCGAGGCACGGTGGAGCAACGGGGAACCGATCACGGCGCACGACTTCGTATTCTCGTGGCGCAAGGTACTGGACCCGCGCAACGCCTCGGAATACGCCTTCATTCTCTACGGCCTGAAGAACGCGGAAGCGGTGAACCGTGGCGAGATGCCTTTGGAATCGCTTGGCGTTTACGCCGTCGACGACCGGACACTCGAGGTCCACCTGGAGCGGCCCGTTCCCTACTTCGACAAGCTGGTGGCCTTCGCGACCTACAACCCGATCAACGAGGCGTTCTACGAGTCCCGGGAGGGACGCTACGCCGCCGACGCCGAGGACCTGCTCTACAACGGCCCGTTCACGATCGCCCGATGGGTCCATGGCGCGGGCATACGGCTGGAAAAGAACCCGCAGTACTGGGACGCCGACCGCATCCGCCTGAACGCCATCGACTACGCCTACTTCACCACGGACCCGAACGCGATCATCAACCTGTTCAAGGACAACAAGACCGCGCTGGCGGGGCTCGTGGCGGAGAACCTCGACGATGCCCTGCAGCGGCGTTGGAAGATCAAGCGGTTCAGCGATGGCGCGGTGTTCTTCATGGAGTTCAACCACCGCGAGGATCGCCTGACCCGCAACTACCACCTGCGCAAGGCCATCCAGGCGGTCAACGACTCCCCGGAGCTGGTCTACCGGATCATCAAGCTGCCGGGAAACCTGCCGGGCGCGTCCCTCTTTCCGGTGTGGCTGAAGGGCGTGGACGGCTACTTCCGCCAGGAGTACCCGCTTACCGACCCGCCGCCCGACGACGAGGCTGGTCGGCGCCATCTGGCGTTGGCGATCGAGGAACTCGGCCTCGACGGGCCACCGACGCTGGTTATGCTGATCGGCGACAGCCCCACGGCCAAGAAGCAGGCGGAGTACTACCAGAACCTCTACAAGCAGAAGCTCGGCATCGACATCAAGATCGACGCCCAGATCTTCAAGCAGCGGCTTGCCAAGATGACGGCCGGCGACTTCGACCTCGTGATGGCCGGCTGGGGCCCGGACTACGACGATCCCATGACGTTCGCCGATCTCTTCGCGTCTTGGAACGAGAACAACCGCGGGCGCTTCGACAGTCCCGAACTCGACGAAGCGGTCGACATTGCGCGTTCCTCGTCCGACACCAAGACGCGCATGGACGCAATGGCCCGGGTGCAGCAGATCCTCTACGACGAGGCGGCGATCGTGGTCAACTACGAACGCGGTTCGGTCTACGTCTCCCACCCGAGGCTCAAGGGCATCGTGCGCCGCGCCGTGGGAACGGACCCCGACTACACGGGCGCGTGGATCGACTAGCGGTGAGAACGCGGGATCGACCATGCCACCGACGCAGGACGTCATCCAAGGCACCGTGAGAATGACGGCGATGCAACGCGGACCGGCGAAATAGTGTTCCTCTACGCGATCAAACGGCTGATCCAGGGCGTCGTCACGGTGTGGTTCATCGCCACGGCGACGTTCTTCGCCATGCACGGCGTACCCGGCGACCCGCTGATGAACGACAAGGCCGTGCTGCCGGAGATCCGCGCCAACCTGGAGGCACGCTACGGCCTCGACAAGCCCATCGCCCAGCAGTACTGGATCTATCTCAAGAACATGGCGAGCGGCGACTTCGGCATCTCGTTCACCCAGCAGAACCGCGAGGTGAACGACATCATCCGCGAGCACTTCAAGGTCTCGGCGACGCTCGGCATCCTGGCCATCGTGTTCGCCGCGTTCGGCGGCATCCTATGGGGGGCCTTGACGGCGCTTTACAGGAACCGGATGCCGGACATCGTGATCATGTTCCTGGTGATTCTGGGCATTTCTGTGCCGGGGTTCGTGTTCGCCGCGCTCGGTCAGTTGAGCGTGGTGGAGATCAACGACTGGCTCGGTTTCACGCTGTTCCCCGTCGCGGGCTGGGGAACCGTGCAGCACATGATCGTGCCGTCGATGGTGCTCGGCCTCGGGACGATGGCCTTCCTGACGCGCCTCATGCGCTCGTCGATGCTGGAGATCGCCAACTCGGACTTCATCCGCACCGCCCGCTCCAAGGGCCTGCCGGTTACCCGCATCCTGCGCAAGCACCAGTTGCGCAACGCCATCCTGCCGGTCATCACCGTGCT
>JAPPKV010000027.1 GCA_028819775.1 Gammaproteobacteria bacterium
TCTGCACGACCTGCCACCGTCCGGCCTGCGACAACCGCTTCACGATGCCCTTGGGCGATCTCAACATGCCCCCGCCGTTCAAGGACTACCACCACACCGACGTATGGGCCGAAGACCGCCAGGCGCTCCGTGAGTGGTGCGGCCAGGCTTCCAATGTTGTCAAGAATCCGTAGGGGCGGGGCTATCGCGCCCGAGAGGGCGCGCCCCCGCCCGCGCCCATTGCGGCTGCTTCTGCTGCGGACACTCGTTGTGGCGTTCGTAGGAGGATGCGGGGACGGTCGCCGTCACGATGACGCGAGCGATAGGGAATCCACCGTTGCCGATCCAATCGCCGTTGGGCTCGACTCAACCGATGCCAACGTGGTGGCGGTGTTGCGGGAACACATCGAAGCGGCCCAGGCGGATCCGGCATCGGGCAGCCGCCGTGGCACACTCGGCCTCGCCTACGAAGCCAACGGCTACGACGCCGCGGCGCTCGAAAGCTACGCCCAGGCCGAGGCGCTCGACGGCGATGCCTTCGAATGGCCCTACCTGCAGGCCATCCTGCTGCAGCAGCAGGCACGTTTCGACGAAGCCCTCGAACGGATGGATCGGGCTCTCGAGATCGATCCGGACTACGCGCCGGCGTGGCTCTGGCGCGGCTATTGGCTGCTCGACGTGGACCGCGTCGACGAAGCGGAAACCTCGTTCTCGAGGGCCGATGATCTAGGGGCCGGTGCCCCGGCCGTTGTCGGCCAGTCACGCGTTCATCTCCGTCGAGATGACGCGCCGGCGGCCCTTGAATTGCTCGAGCCGTTGTCGGGGACACTGGATCACCCGTTGGTGTTCCGCCTGCTTGGCCGGGCCCTGCGCGACATCGGGCACCTTGACGATGCACGTCTTGCCCTCAGCAAGGGCCGGGAAGCCCGGCAACTCACTTGGGTGGATCCGGTGCTCGACCGTAGGACGGCGTTCATCGCCGGCTTTGGCGGACGCATGCTCCAGGCCGAATCGTTGGTCGCGTCGGGGGACGCCGCCGAAGCGCTCCCGATTCTCGAGGAACTGGTCATCGACTTCCCGGCGCATGCGACGCTCCTGAACCTCGTCGCCGTCGCGTATTCCCAAACCGGGGACGCGGAGAAATCCTTGGCTGTGTTGGAGAAGGGCGTGGGGTTGGCACCGGATTACTACCCGCTGCACCTAAACCTGGCCGGCGCCTACGACGATCTCGGCGACACCGAAAAAGCGCTCGACCATCTCGATCGGGCCATCGAGGTCCACCCCACGTTCAGCGTCGCCCACGAACGCAAGGGCGTCGTGCTGATGCGCATGGGCCGCTACGAGGAAGCGCTCTCGGCGCTGGACACGGCGGCCCGTCACGATGCACGGGACCCGGAGGTGTTCTACTTCGCCGGCGTGATCGAGAGCAACTTCGAACGCTGGCAACCGGCGATCGAGCGCTTCCGGCAGGCCATCGAGGTGGACCCGGTATTCACCAAGGCGTACATCCACATGGCTCGGAGCTACGGCGAACTGCGCCGCTTCGACGACGCGCGCGAGGCGTTGGCCAAGGCCGATGCGCTTGGTGGGCAGGCCCAGGATGCACGCAGCGCCCGTGCTTGGCTGGATCGGCTGGAGGCGTCGGGGCTGTGATATTGCGGTGATGTCTCGATTGAGAAGAAGTGACGCGGGGCGTTCGAGTGCAGTTGGTCGTGGTAGTTTGCCGTCTTTGCACCGCTCGACCAACTAGAGCAGATCCGTGCGCTAGTACACGTACGTGGAAATACCTGAATGGTCGTTGGCGAGGCAACCTATATTCTCGGGCGCGACCTGCGAGAGATACGGATTGTCGAAGCAATGGAGTACTTGCAATGAGGAGTCCGGGCGCGCATGCGGCTCTCGGTACGTTCACGGCAATAGAAGCCCCGACCGGCGCCGTGATGAAACGCGGCGTTCCGTTTAGCAGCGTAGCCCGGTTTCTGGAGCGTAGTGACCTGGGCACCGCGAGCTTGCTGCTCCAATCTCAAGGCGGTCGTGCCAGCGACTACGTTCGGCTTGAGTTGTTGGCGAAACCAGACGAGACCGGAAAGCTGTCCGGGGTTGAGTTCGAACTATTGGGTGGGGCAAGTCCTTTGGGGCGTGGCAAGATCCTCAAGGTCGCGGACGAATTGACTCGGAAGGAACGCATCGTCTTTTTCGCGATTCGTCATCCAGGAAAAACCGACAGGGAGATTGCAGATGCGCTAGACGGGATGGCCTCGAAGCAGCAACCCACCAACCATGCGTGTCGAGAACTTGAGAGTATTGGGAAACTGCGACGTAAGCTGCGTGGGGATGGACTCATCGGAAACTATCCTGTCCCCGAACTGTACGTTTCGCGCGTCCAGTCGGTTGGGCTGTGAGCAGGACTATTACCGAGCGGGAACTCCGCCACGACGCGGGCGCGCTACTCCGCGAGGTGAAGGCGGGCAACGAGGTGGTGATCCTCACCCAGCACGGGGTGCCGGTGGCCGGGCTGGGCGGAGTGCCGCCGCAGCGGCGATTCGTGTCGCGGTCGATGCTTGCGGAGGCAGCGCGCTACGCGCGGCCGGTCGATGGACGTTTGCGCACCGAGCTGGACGCGGTCGTGGATCAATCCGTCGGTGGCTGAGTCGACCTCCCCTGGATGCCCGCAGTCATTTCGCGATCGTCGCCTCGGCGGCTTCGCTGATGTTCGGGTGTTCGAATACGCAGGAAGGCGACTCGGCTTGGTTTGACGACGAAGGGGCCGCGCGCGGCCTCGTCTTCGAGCACGTCTCCGGTGCCCAAGGCCGGTACTGGACCCCCGAGATCATGGGCGGCGGGGTTGCGCTCGCGGATGTAGACGGCGACGGCGATCTGGACGCCTACCTGGTGCAAGGCGGAAGCCTGACCGGCG
>JAPPKV010000434.1 GCA_028819775.1 Gammaproteobacteria bacterium
TCCCGAGGCGATGACCCGCGGGGACCCCCGGGGCCATGATCGAGTCGGCATCGGCGCGGGATCAGGAGTCGAACAGCGCGCCGATGGTGGAGATTTTCGGGGGTCTCTTCGCCCTGCTCCTGGTGCTCTTCCTCATCATGAACCTGCTCTCCCAGGCGGCGCTGGTGGAGCGCATCGAGGCCGCCTCCGACGAGGGCCTCTACCGGGTTGGCTGGGATGCGGGCGGGGCCGGCTTCGTGGTCCTCGCCTTTCCCGCCGAAGTGCGCATCGTGGAGACTGGCGAGGCGGTGGGCGGCGGACGCATCTGCGCGCCGGGCAGTCCGTTCGTCGACTACGTCCGGCGCATCTACCGCGCCGAACGCCAGCAGGTCGTGTTCGCGATCCTCGAGGGCGGCGTGCCGACCATGGCGGAAGCCCGCAACTGCATCCGCGCGGTGCTGCCCGGGCGCGAACTGACCATCGGCTGGATCGTCGCCAACGACGAGCTTCTTAGGTCCGTCTCCCTGAACGACATCCCGGCATACGTGAAGGAGGCGGTGGACTGAGGGTCGGGGTCTGATCCATCGCTCATTGACCCGATGGTGTATAGGATGTGCGCAGACGACGTATGTCGCCCTTCCATCGGATGCGTTCCTCATGTTCGATCAGATCGAGGTTGTAGAGATGGTCGATCAAGGGCGACTCGTTGACATGGAGGGAATCGGCTATCTGGTTGAGATCGGTAATGCCCGTGCTGAGTAAGGCGTGGATCAAGCTGGGTGGCATCAGTAAGTAGGCTGCGAAGGCATTCGCGCGTTTCTCGATGCCAGCGGCCGCCCAGGGCCCGCTGGCGTGCGCTATCCGTTTCGCCCGCGTTCGATCAAAGAGCACATGGCATAGTTCGTGGGCAATCGTAAATCTCCGGCCCCCTTCGTTCAGATTGAACGGGTGGTTACGGTTGATGACGATCCGTGGCGAAAAGCCGAGACCCGCGAACGCGACTCCGCGGATGGTGTCGGTCGCCAATTCCAGGGGTTCGATGCCGACCTCCAAACGCTCGCAGATTTTCTCGACATCGACCCAATGCCGCGGATCTGTGATGCCCAGGTCTTCAAGCAGCTCCGCCGCGAAGCGTTCACCATCTGCGTAAGGCGGATCTCCAAGCGGCTCTTCGGTTCGCGAAGCTACGAGCTCCGCTAGCTCACCACTGTCTCCTCCGCTGCATGCCCGAACCAGCGCATCACGTAATAGGACGATGTCATCAATCCCAAGGTCTGGCGCAACGCCTCCGAACATTGCCACTGCAGGCGAAAACTCGTCGATACACGGAACGTCTTGGTCGAATTCACGGTCGAACAGATCGAGGCGTTTGATTTCCCTGAACGCGGCACGAGCGCGGTCGACGAGCGGAATTGGCAAAGACGTGCGTTCGACCGAAACTGGTGTCAACTCGTGCAGACTCCTGACCCTTTCGCGCAATGCGGCGATATTCGCCTGATAGCTCGCCGGCGACCGTGGGGGATGCTCCGCCGCCCACTCGAGGGTACGCGAAATCGCTGTTCCTACGACCATCACCGGAAGCCGAGCTTGCCCCGCCCCACTCTCGAACCGGAAACCCGGTGGAGAATACTCGGCCTCGCGCCCGGACCACGAGAGCTCGATGTCGTCGGCAAGGCGTCTAATGAACAGGTCTGGAAAGATACCTCCGGCGGCAGCGGAGCGAAGACCATGTCGCCTGTACCAGCTCTGTGCATTTGACGCGTTCTCGGCCCGGTGAGGGTCGGCGATCCATCGCAATGATCGACGGCATGCGATTGCGGCCGGGGCCGCCGATTTTTCCGGCCACGAGAACCGCTCCTCGTGTAGGAGGGTCGCCCAATTCTCCGCGAACCAGTCGAGTAAAGGTGACAGGTACCATCTGACAAATGTCCGACGTTCACCACTCCTTGCGCTGCCCGTGAGGGGGATCCCTGCCACGTTGATCTCGATGTCTCCCATCGACCAGCCGTGACCGGCCGGCCAACGCCTTGACGGTTCGTCGTTCTCGACCCAACGCAAGGCAATCTCGAACTTGGCGGGATCGCCGGCGCGGAACCAGTCACTCGCCATCATCGTCGCTCGATAGTGCCCATTGTCTGTCGTTCTGACCCACGACCTGTCTCCGTATGGCGCGTCGATCTACGAGCCTTGCCTCTAGGAACTGCCGTTGGACATACAGCGGAACGTCGTCCCAAGGTATTGGATAGCCATGCCACGTCCCATCGTTGGTAGGCTGGGCAATGAAGGCCACGCCGTTGGACGTAGCGTATCGTTTGCCGTCGTAGCCGTCGATACTGCCGTCCAGTAGTTCCTGGGCAGTTGATTGTGGCCAAGGGTGAGCACCGAGGTCTACGCCGAGTGCCTTGCTGCCGGCTTGATGCGACCAGTCCGGGCAAATGGTGCCGAACGCACCACCGGGCCGATTCTTGTGCTTGAGCGATCCCTTGTACTGCATCACGCCCTCGCGACTCCTGGGGATCCAAGTCCTGATTCGGGCCGAGGCCGTCGGATGGTCGACCGGCGACGGTGATCGTTGGTCGCGGGCAAACACGCCCACCGGCGCAAACTACAATAAGCCGCGCTGCAAGTACAACACGCGTGGGAGGCCCAACAAGGATCCAATGGAACACTGCGGACCATTTGTTACGGTATTCTTCCGACTCGAGTAAGTGGGTGCCGCCCGGTCCGACGCGATGCCGAAACTGCGACATCAAGAGGCGGCTCGTGGGCGTCCGCCTCGCTGCGGACTGAAAGTCTAGATGGCTCGCCCGGCGCGCTCCCTGTTTCCGCCGTTCGCGGGCGTGGCGCTGGCGGACATTCTCGCCAACAGCGCGGCCATCGTCATCATCATGATCGTGGTCACCCTGATGGCCA
>JAPPKV010000277.1 GCA_028819775.1 Gammaproteobacteria bacterium
CACCTGCACCGTGCAGACGCCTTCGGAGGCGATGGCCCGCAACTCCTTGATGCCGTCGAGGCCTTCGAGGTGCTCTTCTATGCGGGTACAGACCCCGGATTCGACTTCCTCGGGTGCCGCGCCCAGGTATTCCACGGTGACCGTGATGATCGGCAGGTCGACGTCCGGATAGAGTTTCACTGGAATCCGCGTCAGCGACGCAAGTCCGGCCAGGATCGCGAAACCCATCAACAGGTTCGCCGCCACGTGGTTGGTGGCGAACCAGGCAACGATCCGATTCACAGTGGGCGGCCGGACAGGGCGACGTCGGTCACGGAATGTTCGTCACGACGGCAAGCCGTGATCCCCGTGTATACGGCTGGAAATGACGCAATTGGCGTCTGCCCCCGACCCGATGCACGATAATACAGTCGTTCCGGGATCGAACGAGACCCGGGTAAGGCTCTCACCAACGCGGCGTCGAACACCATGACCGACTGGTACCCCAAGAAGCGCTTCGGCGACCTGCCCCGCGATTTGGCGCGTAGGTTTCCGCACCGGGAAGCGCTCGTTTTTCAGGCCGAGCGCTATACGTTCGCCGAACTAGGGGCCGAGATCGACCGGGCTGCGAAGGCCTTGATGGCACTCGGCGTCGAACGCGGCGACCACGTCTCGCTGTGGCTCAACAACCGCTCGGAGTGGGTCTTCCTGATGTACGCGCTGGCGACGATCGGCGCCGTCCAGGTGCCGGTCAACACCCGGTTCCGCACCAACGACCTCGACTACGTACTGCGCCAGTCGGACAGCGCCATGTTGATCACCCACGACACCTCGGGCCCCGTTGACTACCTGGCCATGGTGCGCCAAGTCGTCGACCTGCCCGTCGAAGGCGACGCGGTGGCGGACACGTCGTTCCCCGAACTCGATCGAGTCGTGATCGTCGGCGACGGCGAGTACGCGGGTACCTCGTCCTGGTCGGCGGCACTAGTCGCAGCCGAGACGATCTCCGACGCCGACCTCACCGCCCGCGCCGATGCCGTGGATCCCGACGACGCCGTGTTCATGATGTACACCTCCGGCACGACCGGCTTTCCCAAGGGCGTGCTCCACGATCACCGGCTGATCCGCAACGTGGAGGAACGCGCGTTCCGCATGGCGGTCACCGAGAACGACACCATCATGAGCTACCTGCCGTTGTTCCACGCCTTCGGCTACTCGGAAGCGGCCATGATGTCGATGGCGACGGGTGCCCGGCAGATCCTCACCGAGACCTTCGATCCGGACGAGTCGCTTGACCTCATCGAACGCGAGCGCGCCACCATCGCACATGGCTTCGAAGCCCACATGCAGATGCTGTGCGACGCCCAGGAAGCCAATCCGCGGAACTTGAGCAGTCTGCGTACCGGCCTGTTCGCCGCCGGCATGCACAGCGCGACGCCCGTGGCCCGGCGCGGCGAACGGGTGATGGCCCCGTTGAAGGCGCTCTCCGCGTACGGCATGACCGAGGTGTGGGTTGGTGCGGCGCTATCGGCCCTGGACGACGACCCGCCGCATCGCCTGGAGACCTCCGGCTACCCGGCGCCGGGGTACGAGTTCAAGGTGGTCGATCCGGACACCGGGGAGCAACTGCCGGACGGCGTTCCCGGCGAACTGCGGGTCAAGAGCTACGCCTTGATGAAGGGTTACTACAAGAAACCGAAGGAGACGGCGGAGTCCTACGACGCCGACGGCTGGTTCTGCACCGGCGACATGGCCGAACGCCACGCCGACGGCTACATCCGCTTCCTCGGCCGTTTCAAGGACATGCTGAAGGTCGGCGGGGAGAACGTCGACCCGATGGAGGTGGAGGGGCTTCTCCTCGAACATCCCGCAGTGCAGCAGGTCGCCGTGGTCGGACTGCCGGACCGTCGGCTATCGGAAGTACCAGTGGCGTTCGTCGAGCGGAAACCCAAAGCCGTCATCGAACCGGACGACATACTCGCCTACTGCCGCGGCAAGGTCGCGAGTTTCAAGATTCCCCGCCATGCGATCTTCCTCGACGAGTTCCCCATGACCGCGTCGGGGAAGATCCGCAAGGTGGAGTTGCGGGAGAAGGCGAAGCAGTTGTTGCGCTAGGCACACCCCCAAGTTGCCGTTGCCATGCCAAGAGCCATAAAATTGTCTAATATAGACGTTTTGGACAGTCTGGCACACAACCATGCGCTACGTATCGGCCTCCGAAGCAAAACAGCGGCTCGCAACCGTTCTCGATGCCGTTCAGCGGGAACCCGTAACCATTCGCCGCCAAAACCGCGAGGTTGCCGTCGTCATTTCCCCCTTGGACTACCGACGGCTAGTCACGACTAACGTCGCGGAGTTTCAACGCTTCTGCAACCGCGTCTCCGCGGCCGCCCAGGCCCGGGGACTGACCGAGAACGAACTGGAAAAGTTGCTTGACTCCTAACAGCCGTGCGCGTCGTCATCGACACGAACGTCTGGGTCAGCCGGCTGTTGCTCGCGGACTCCATGGCGGCACGAGCCGTCGATGCGGCGCTCTCGTCATCCGAAGTCGTCGTGTCAGAACGCCTAGTCGAAGAATTGGCCGATGTGCTGGCGCGGGGGAAGTTTGACCGTTACGTATCTCTGGCGGATCGCGAGGAGTTCCTGCGTCGTGTCCTGCAAGTCGCCACGACCTTTCCGGTTCTCACCGAGGTGACCGATTGCCGTGACGTCGACGACAACGAGCTATTGGCTCTGGCGTTGGATTCCGAAAGCGACTACATCCTGACCGGCGATCAAGACCTGCTCACCATGAATCCATGGCGGGGAATCGAGATCATCTCGCCGCGGGCGTTCCTCGCCGTATAGGTAGCGAGGCTCGCTCAGACCGAACGACGCATGTCGTAGGGGACGGGCTTGTCC
>JAPPKV010000265.1 GCA_028819775.1 Gammaproteobacteria bacterium
TCTGCGCCCCGTAGTAGGGCATGTCACGGTCCACGTAACCCACGTTGTTGAAGCGCCCGCCGGGCTCGCTCTTGGGGATGACGGCGACTTGAGAGGCGATGGGTGGGTCGAACCGGCCCATGGCATCGTGCAGGATCGGGGTGACGGCGGTGGCATTGACCAGGTCGGTCATTTCCGGTGCCTTGGCGAGATTCTCGCCTTCCCGGCGGGACTCGATGCGCGCATGGGCCGCGTCCACCATGGCCTGGGGCACGACGTTCTTCAAAATGACGTAGCCGTCGCGGTAGAAGTCCCGCTTCTGCTGGAGGGTCATGGCCTCCGCGTGTTGCATGCTAGAACACCAATCGCGCGAGGCTCTCCGCGACGCAGCAGGGCTTGTCCTGGCCTTCCACCTCCATGACGACCTCGTTCATCGTCTCGATCATGCCGCCTTTGATCTCGACGCGCCTTAAGGTACTGGTGGTGCGAATACGAGCGCCAACTGGGACGGGCGATGGAAACCGCACCCGGTCGAAGCCATAGTTGATGCCCATCTTCTGACCTTCTAGGCGGGGCGCGTTCTCGGCCACCGCGCGCGGCAGGTGGCCCATCAACGACAACGTCAGGTGGCCGTGGGCGATGGTCGTTCCGAATGGCCCGGCCTTGGCGCGGTCTTCGTCGACATGGATCCACTGGTGATCCAGGGTCACGTCGGCGAAGTCGTTGATGCGATCTTGGGTGACCTCGAACCAGTCGCTTGGCGTACCCGCCTCGCCAATCCGGCCGGTCAGCGTTTCATATGCGTTCTGCAATGCGTCAGACAACGTTTCCTCCGTAATTGGCTCGGTAATCCAGGAGAATTCGCGCTAGCGAATTCTCGGGCGACCGCTTAGCGGTCGCGTTCGCGCTAGCGAATTCTCGGGCGACCGTAGCGGTCGCGTTTACATCTTCGCGCGGAGCATCTCCGCGATCTGGGCCTTGCCCTTCTTGATGGCTTCCGGGTTCGTCGCGGGAATCTGGAACATTGCCAAGATGTCCTGCGTGGTCTGCCAGTCGAGTTCCGCGACGGTGAGCGCGTTGGTACCTCTGTTGTCCGTGGCATTGATGTCAGCGCCGCCGGCGAGAAGCATCTTGGCGATTTCGGCGCGGCCCATCAACGCGGCGAAGATCAACGGCGTGCTACCTAGGTTGGGATCCCGTGAATTGGCATCGGCGCCTGCTGCAAGCGCCGCTTTCGCTGCACCGGCATCGTCGGCCAAGATCGCGTAGGCGATTTCCTCGTAGCCGCCACCGCCGGTCGAGGCCCCGGAGGATCCCTCGATCATCTCGAGTATCTTGGCACGTCCGGACTCGACGGATTCCCGGTCCACGTCCAGTTGCAGCATGGCGGCGATGTACTCGGTGGTCTCCCAGTCGATTCGGGCGATGTCGGCCGCCGACTGACCCTCCCAACTGCGGATCGTTGTATCGACTCCGCCGTCGATCATCACCTTGGCAACCCCGGCGCGCCCGAGGAATGCCGCGGCGTTGAGCGCGGTGCTGCCGTCGCCGTTCAAGCCGTTGACGTTCGCGCCGTTGTCCAGCAGCCATTGGGCGGCTTCGGGCTGACCGCCGACAGCGGCTAGGGTCAGAGCCGTCGCCTGGATCTCGTTGGGAGACAGCGCGTCGAGATCCGAACCGGCGTGCTTGTTGGCCTCGAGTTCCGCAATGTTGCCTTCGGCGGCGGCGGTCCAGAGGTCCATGGTGGGCTCCGGCGGGGGCGGCGGGGGTTCAGGAGGCTGGGTCGTGCATGCGGTCAGGACGAGGAGCGCCAGCGTCGTCGCGGCGCAAGTCGTGATTCGAGGGGCCATTTGTCCTTCCTCTCCGGTCGGTGTCCAAACGGCCATTATGCCCCATACTGCGCGGCTCAATCGCCCATCATGGCGAGGATCTTCGCGCGTCCGGTCTCGATGGTTTCCCGGTCCACCTCCAAGTGCAGCATGGTGGCGACAGCGGGTCGAACAAGCGTAGTTAGGATGTATTCCGTGGAGTCCCAGTCGATGCGCGCGACATCGGCCGCAGAATTTCCCTCCCAATCCCGAACGGAGGTGTCGATGCCGCCGTCGATCAGCACCTTGGCGACCCCGGCGTCCCCCAAGAATGCCGCGGCTTTCAGGGCGGTGCCTCCGTCGCCGTTCCTGCCGTTGACGTCCGCGCCGTTGTCCAGCAGCCATTGGGTCGCTTCGGCTTGGCCGCCGACTGCAGCCATCGTCAGGGGCGTGACCTGCATATCGGGAGATAGGGCGCTGAGATCCGAGCCGGCATGCTTGTTCGCCGCCAATTCCGCGATGTTGCCTTGGGCGGCGGCGGTGAAGAGATCCATCGTTGGATCCGCCGGCGGCGGCGGGGGCTCTGGGGGTTGTGTGGTGCAGGCGGCAAGCACGAAAAGCGCCGGGGTTGCTGCGGCGAAGATCGCGAATCTAGGGACCATGTCCTTCCTTCCGATCAGTGTGCGAACGACCATTATGGCCCATACTGCGCGGCTTCATGGCTACGACCCTGGACGGGAATGCGATGGACATACCGAGCATCTTGAGCCACGTCTCCGTGGGCGTGAACGACTTGGACCGGGCGGTCGCCTTCTACGATGTCGTGCTTGCGACGGTAGATGCCAAACGCCAACACGAGGTCCCGGGCGTTGCCGTGGCCTACGGCAAGTACTTCCCCGAGTTCTGGGTACAGCGGCCGCTCGATGGCGGTGCCGCCAATCCGGGCAACGGCATCCACTTCAGCTTCATCGCGCCGAGCCGGGAAGCGGTCCATGCGTTCCACGAGACGGCACTCGCCGCCGGCGCAGTCGACGACGGCGCACCGGGCCCGCGTCCGGAATACGGCGACTACTACGGTTGCTTCGTCTACGA
>JAPPKV010000455.1 GCA_028819775.1 Gammaproteobacteria bacterium
CCGCGACAACGTGCTGCTCCGCAATCGGGTGACCGACGCGGAGGTCGCGGAGATCGTTTCCAAGTGGACTGGGGTGCCGGTTACCAAGTTGCTCGGCGGCGAGCGCGACAAGGTTCTCAAGCTCGAGACGGCGCTGCATGCCCGCGTCGTCGGCCAGGACGAAGCCGTGACGGCTGTCGCGAATGCCGTTCGCCGAGCCCGTGCGGGGCTCGCGGATCCGAATCGACCGAACGGGAGTTTCCTGTTCCTCGGACCGACCGGGGTCGGCAAAACGGAACTCTGTCGCGCGCTCGCGGAGGTTCTCTTCGACACCGAGGACGCCATGGTTCGCGTCGACATGTCCGAATACATGGAAAAGCACACGGTGGCACGGCTGATCGGCGCCCCGCCCGGCTATGTGGGATACGAGGAAGGCGGCCAGTTGACGGAGCGAATCCGGCGTCGGCCCTATTCGTTGATCCTCTTGGACGAGATCGAGAAGGCGCATCCGGACGTCTTCAACATCCTCCTTCAGGTCCTGGACGATGGTCGCCTCACGGACGGGCACGGGCGCACGGTGGATTTCCGCAACGCGGTGCTCGTGATGACCTCCAATCTGGGCTCGTCGAGGGTGCAGATGCTCTCCAGCGCAGGGCGTGAAGACGAGATCCGGGATGCGGTCATGGAAGAAGTGGAGCGACAGTTCCGTCCCGAGTTCATCAACCGAATCGATGATGTCGTGGTCTTCGCGTCCCTCAAGCGGGAGGACATGGCGGCGATCACGGCGATTCAACTCGAACGCCTGCGTTCGCGCCTGGAAGAACAGGATTTGCGTCTCGAGATCGAACCGGAAGCGATGAAGGCGTTGGTCGAGCAGGGGTACGATCCGGTGTTCGGCGCAAGACCGCTGAAACGGGCGATACAGCGCAGCCTCGAGAACCCGTTGTCGGCGGCATTGCTAGAGGGCAGGTTCGTACCCGGCGACACCATCGGCGTGAGCCATGACGGCGAGGCCATGTGCTTCGCGGCCGTTGATGGAGTACCGGCGTGACGAGTATGATCGCGACGCTTTTCGCGGGGTATGGCGCAGTCTGGTAGCGCACCTGCTTTGGGAGCAGGATGTCGGGAGTTCGAATCTCTCTACCCCGACCAGCTATTGTCGAATGGGCTTGTGTCCTGTCGAAGCGCCCGTAGCTCAACTGGACAGAGCATCGGCCTTCTAAGCCGGCGGTTGAAGGTTCGAGTCCTTCCGGGCGCGCCAGCCGACCGCTTTGCGGTCGGTTCGATTTCGCTTCGCGAAATCGTGCTTGGTGAACGTGGACAACTCTGAGTGCGGTCGCGTTCGGATTTCGCTGGCGCGAAATCCGTGTCGGTAATTCCACGGCCCGTCGCCCGGTCACGATGCAGGTCGTGTTCTTGGCGTTTGTATTGGTCAAAGCGGTAGAATGCGCGCCCTTGACGCCGTCCAGTGGTGGATGTAGCTCAGTTGGTAGAGCCCCGGATTGTGGATCCGGTGGTCGCGGGTTCAAGCCCCGTCATCCACCCCAATCGGCACCGTGGGAATCCACTTTCCTAGCGATCGACCATGCAGGTATCCGTAGAAACGACGGGTTCGCTCACCCGCAGGATGACCGTTGCCGTTCCCTCGACGGAGTTCGAGGGACGGATCGCGGACCGCGTGAGGAGCACGGCCAAGAAGGTCTCTCTACCCGGATTCCGGCGCGGCCGGGTGCCGCTCGCTGAGGTGGAACGCCGGTTCGGGGCCTCGCTGCGCAACGAGGTGGCCGCGGAGCTCGTTCAATCCAGTCTCGAGGATGCCGTGAGACAGGAGGATATTCCCCTGATCGGCACGCCATCCGTGGAATTGGTGAACGTGGAACCCGGGGCGGACCTTGAGTTCACGGCCACGTTCGAAGTACTTCCCGAGGTCGACCTCGTCGACCTATCGACGCTCCGCGTTAGGAAGCCAGCGGCCGAGATCAACGAGGCAGACATCGACGAGATGGTGGAGTCGCTACGCAAGCAGCGAACCGAGTGGAACCCCGCCGAGCGTCCCGTGGCCGCCGATGACCGGGCTGTCGTCGACTATTCGATCAGGGTCGACGGCGACGTGCAGGGGGAACCCCAGGTCGACTTCAGTTTCGTCGTCGGCAGTTCCCAGGTAGTGGCGGAACTCGATACCGCCGTTGTCGGTATGTCCGTCGGCGAAACGAGAGCTTTTCCAATTACGATACAACGTACTAGCGATGAAACTTCAGATGCAATGGAAGCTATCGGCGAGGTAACGTTGAAGTCGGTCGAGGCACCGTCGCTGCCCGACCTCGATGGGGCATTCTTCGAGGCGTTTGGTGTCGTCGACGAAACCGGGTTGCCGGACGACGACGCGTCTTCTCCGCAGACCGCGACCTCCCGAGAAGGTGACGAAGAGAACGACGAGGCGGCGATGCAAGGGGACGGCGTCCCGCCGAGCACAACCGAGGGACCTTTGCGGAAGTTCCGCGCCAACGTTCGCGAGCGCATGGCGGCTGAACTCGAGGTGGCGGCGCGAAACGAGACCCGGCGTCAGGTCATGGCCTCCTTGGCTGCGGCGCACCGTTTCGAGTTGCCGCGGGTACTCGTGGAGGAGGAACTCGAACAGGAACGCCAACGGGCGGCGCAGTTGATGGGTGTTCCGCTGGAACACGCCAATTTGGGTGACATTGTCGAGCGCCGAGTGAGGGAGCGGGTGAGAACCCGCTTGGTCGTTCGCGAAATCGTGCAACGGGAAGGCCTGCAGGCAGACGATGAACGGATTCGAGCGAGGATCGAGGAGATCGTCGCGCCATACGAGCAGCCTGACGAGGTGCGCAACTGGATCTACGGCGACGAGGAGCAACTGCAACGGGTGGAACTCGGTGTC
>JAPPKV010000528.1 GCA_028819775.1 Gammaproteobacteria bacterium
GCAGCGTCGGCGCGGACACCGTGGACGTCGGTGCCGCGACGGATCACGGCATCGTCGTCACCAACGTCCCGGACGTGTTCATCGACGAAGTGGCCGACCACACGATGATGTTGTTCCTCGCCGCCTACCGCCGGGTTCTCCTCATGCACAAGATGACCCAGGAGGGCCGCTGGCGCGAGGGCCGTCCATACCACGACGACATCCCCCGGCTTTGGGGGCTCGCAATCGGCCTGATCTCGTTCGGCAACGTCGCCAAGGCCGTTGCCCGACGCTGCCATGCGTTCGGTCTGCGGGTGCTCGCCTACGATCCCTTCGTGAACGAACTCGCGATGACCAGCGCCAACGTCGAACCCGTGACGGGGCTCTTCGAACTGCTCGAGCGTTCGGACTTCGTGTCGATGCACGCGCCGCTCAACGCCGAGACGCATCACATGCTGTCCGATGCGCACTTCGCGCGCATGAAGAAGTCGGCGTTGTTCATCAACAACGGCCGCGGTCCGACCGTGGACGAGGCCGCGCTGATCCGCGCGCTCACGAACGGCGAAATCGCGGGCGCGGCGCTCGACGTGTTCGAGCGCGAACCGGTGTCCACCGACAATCCGCTGCTCGGCATGGACAACGTGATCTGCACGCCGCATATGGCCTCCGCCAGCGCCCGCATGGGACCGGAATCGCGCCGCCGTCTCGGTCGGGAACTCGCGATGTGCCTAACGGGCAGGTGGCCGCGGAGCGCGGTCAATCCCGCCGTGCTGCCGAACACGAACTTGAGGCGGTGGCAGCCCCTCTAGCGAACGGGCGCGAGACGGCCGAGGGTAGTCCTAATGCCTGGCGCGGCAACGCCTCTATCCACGCGGCACTCGAGGCCTTTGGGTTGGCGCTGGGCCTCATCGTCGTTGCGATAGCGACCATGGGCGAATCCACCTTCCATCAGCTTGCCGTGGTGGTCTCGTTCGTCGTGGTGTTTTTCTTGGCAAAGGCGTTGTTCGAACGGCTCGGCAACGTGTCTAGCGTCGGCGGCGGCACCTTCCCTAGGCTTGTCAACTTTGCCGCGACGTCGGGTATCGGGATTGCCATGTTGTTTGGCTTGGATTGGATCATGGAGTACGTGGGACGCGTCGGAGTCGGCGTTGCGATGGTGTTTGGTGTCCTCGCCGCGTACCTGGCGGTGGCATGGCGGCAGCGCTGGCACGAACGCCGTCTTTACCGGGAGACCCTCCCCTGGCCTCCCCAAGGTGAGCGCCCGTAGCGCCCAGCGCCGCCCCCGTTGCGGTGGCGTCGGGGTCGACAAGGAC
The DNA here is from genome assembly GCA_028819775.1 of Gammaproteobacteria bacterium. The sequence continues at coordinate 1,293 of JAPPKV010000528.1, forward strand.
GACGGTCGCCCCTACGGGGCCTGCATCCTGGCCAACGGTCGGATCCAGATGTTGCGGAAACGAACGCGGTCGCCGTGATCCTGGAGCGTTAGCGGACCCTCGGGCCCGTGCGGCCTGTCGTAGCTGGCCAGTTGCCGATGCTGCGTCGGTCCCTGCATCTCTTGGCGGTGGTGCACCAGCAAGCCGTTGTGGAACACCGTCATGAACGCCGGCGTCTCGATCTTGCCGTCCCGGTAGGCGGGCGACTCGAAGACGATGTCGTAGACGTGCCATTCACCAGGCGGGACGCAGGCATTGACCAGCGGCGGGTGCTGGCCGTAGATCGCCGCCGTCAGGCCGTCCGCATAGGTGGGATTGTCGTGGCCGTCGAGCACCTGGACCTCGTAGAGCCCCAGCAGGAACACCCCGCTGTTGCCCCGCCCCTGGCTGTCGGCGTAGATTTCCGTGGGCGCGCTCCATTCGATGTGCAGTTGGCAACTGCCGAACGACGCCCGGGTGCGGATGTCGCCGGTCCGGGGTTCGATCTCCATCGCGCGGCCATCGACCAGGTGCCACTTCGGGGCTTCGCCATCCCGGCCCGCCCAAGCGTCGAACCCCGATCCGTCGAACAGCACCACCGCGTCCGACGGTGCATCGCCCGGGCGCTCCTGGGTGGAGAACGACGGCGGACGGACCACCGGCGGTGCCGGGCGGGCGATGTCGTGCACCCGCCAGGTCGATCCGGGGAGTACCGGCGTATCCGTGTAGCCCTTGGGTAGCTCCCGGATCTTGTCTGCCATGCGGCTCGCCCCTAGAGGCTGTAGCCGCGTTCGTTGTGCGAGACGAGGTCGAGTCCCTCGGTCTCCTCCTCGTCCGAAACCCGGTTGCCAACGACGGCATCGGTGATCTTCAGGATGATGAACGTGCCAATCGCCGTGTAGCCAAGGGTCACGAGCACGCCGAGTGCCTGAACGCCCAACTGGGTCGGGATCGCAATGGCTTCCTGGCCGCTGAAGACACCCAGCGCCGAGCTGGCGAAGACGCCCGTCAGTATGGTCCCCAGGGCACCGCCCACGGCATGCACCGGGAACACGTCCAGGGAGTCGTCGATCTTCAGGATCTGTTTCATGAAGTTGGTGGCGAAGAAGCACACGGTGCCGGCGGCAATTCCGATCAGCAGGGCACCGGCAGGCCCGACGAATCCCGAGGCCGGGGTGATCGTGCCGAGGCCCGCCACCATGCCGGTCACCGCACCCAGCGCGCTCGGTTTGCCGTAGCGGATCCACTCGATCATCAGCCATGTGAACGCGCCGGCGGCGGCGGAGATATGCGTAACGGTCAATGCCATGGCGGCGTCGCCGTTGGCGGCCAACGCGCTGCCTCCGTTGAAGCCGAACCAACCCACCCAGAGCATCGCGGCCCCCGCCACCGTGAGGGTCATGTTGTGCGGTGGTTGCACGTTGTTCGGGAAGCCTTGCCGGGAGCCGAGCACCACCGCCGCGACCAGCGCCGCGGTACCGGCGGTGATATGCACTACCGTGCCACCCGCGAAGTCCATGACGCCGACACCGAACCACTCGCCGAACCAGCCATCGGCGCTCA
>JAPPKV010000084.1 GCA_028819775.1 Gammaproteobacteria bacterium
AGTCAGGCTCCAGCTCCCCTTGTTCCCACCGGGACGATAGCCGGTGGAGAGGCGTGCGTAGATCATGACATCGTCATTGGGACGATACTGCGCACCGACGTTCCACGTCGTGTCGCTCCACGTCTCTTTGGCTTTGCCGGGAAAGATCTCGGCGTCGCGCACACTGACCTGGACGAACGCGATCGCATCTTCGCAGGTGGAGGTGTGGTTGCAGGGCGAGAAATCCACACCTGAAAGACCGAAGGCGGTGCCGTTGGCCTGCTGGGTGATTCCCTTATCGTCGTTGTCGTGGCGTACACCGCCGAACAACGTCCAGGTCTCGTTCAGCATGTATTCGCCGTTGAAATAGACCCCGATGGACTCCCTTTCCATCGATCCCCAGAATGCATTCCGTTGGCCGTTCAGATTCGCATGGAAGTTCCCGGCGCCGGAGAGCGAATAGTTCACGAGTCCCGGGTCGCCCGGACAGGCGAACACGGTTCGGTGTTGCGCAGCGCGAGCTTTCCCTTCGGCGCTGGTATAGACATCGCGAAACAGCCAGTTCTGACCGCCGCTCAAGCTGCCCCCCGGCCCATACAGGGACTCGATCACCGCCTGGCAGGCAGCCGAGCTATCCGTATACAGCCAGTCGTTGGTGGGCACGCCCCGGGTGCCCGAACTGAAATGCAGGGCTCTGTAGTTGTTCGGCTCGTCGCCTTCCATGGTGGTAACACCCACCGTGAAATTGAACGGGCCTTCATAGTGCGAGGTCAGCGTGACTTCATGGCTCGTCTGCTCGGATGTGAAGATGTAGTTGACTCGTTGGTCGTTGAACGAGCCGTTGCCGCCACCATCTAAGGCGCAGTATCGGCTGGTCTGGCCTGCCTGCAGCATACCGCCCAAAACCTTCGGGTGATTGGGCGGGCAAACCCCGCCGCCCTCGCGGGGTAGCTGGTCGCCGTCGTTCAGGTTGTCGTTGACGACATCGTGATAGCCGAACTTGTAGGTCACATCGAGGTTGTCGGTTAGGGCGAATATCGCCTCCAACGAGGCGTTTTCCGCGAAGCTGTCCTGCCTGATCGGTGCGTTGAACGCCACCTTCCATTGCAACTCGTCGGGGTCGCAGATGATGCCGAACTCGTCGCGTGTGCCATCGTTGTTGATGTTGGAACAGTTGGCGACCGATGGCGCGGCGTCGGCACCGTAGAATGGATTCGTCTGCGGTATCTGCTCCCCGGTGAGCCGGTCCGTCCACAGGGCGGGGTTGCCGTTGCGATCCAGGAGGAACTCGTTGACCGTGTCCCGGGCGCCCAATGGCAATGATGCCCAGGGCGTGCCCTTGTCCGTCTGCTTGGAATAGCGGGCGGTAATGTCGAAGCGGTCGTTCTTCCAGCGCAGACTCGGCCTCAAGAGCAGTCGATCGTGTTCGCCGGCATCGCGGGCTTCGGCGCCGTCGTAGACGTTCTCGATCATCCCGTCGCCGGTATAGGTCTCGAGTCCGAGGCGATAGCTGAACCCGGAATCCGCGATTGGCCCGCCGAAGGCGACCTGCAGGCGCTGCGTCGAGATGTCGGTGACCTCCGCGCTCATGCGCATGTCCCAGTCGTCCGTCGGCTTGCGCGACCACAGACTGATGGCGCCGGCGATCGCCGCCTTGCCGCCGGTCGTGCCCTGCGGCCCTCGCGCCACCTCGACCCGCTCCATGTCGAACATGCTGTCGGTCGAATAGCTCTGGTCCGTGTATACGCCGTCGACGTAGAAGGCGACGGAGGTATCCTGGAAGAAGTTGACGGCTCGGTCGTTGCCGACACCGCGCATGTCGTAGTGGCCGTCCTCGTTCTTGCCGGCGCCCTGGCTCCGGTTGCCTTTCTGAAGACCCGGGACGAGAACCTCCAGGTCATCGGCATTCTGCATGCCCAGCTTCTGGATCAACTCCACGTTGAAGCCGGTGACCGTCATGGCCCGGTCGAGCACGTTGGTCTCCCCCCGTTCGCCCGTGACGACGACCTCTTCGATGTAGCCGCCGCCTTCGTCCTCGGCGTCGGATTCGGTCTCGTCCTGCGAGTAGGCCGGTAGGCCGACTAGGGCCAGTGCCGTACCCAGCGACGCCGTCGATGCGAGAATCTGCAGACTCTTCATGGTTTCTCTCCGTGTAGGCGTTCCCCAAAATCGCCCTTGCCCGTCTAACGGAACGGCAACTTCACGGAGTTCGGCGCGTAACCGGCGGATTCGCCAATGTCCATGCCGGCATAGCGCTTCTCTTCCCCCCTGCCACGACACGCGATTCCGCTCGCTAAGCAGGAGCCACCGTTGGGTAGACGGATGCATGGACTCACGCTTGGTTTAAAGAAACACACACACCAAGTCAAGGCTGACTCGACGCGACTGAACGTGAGAGTTCACCCAGAATGACGAAGCGTCGTTCCGCGCAACAGGGGCCGATGCAGGTCATGCTCGCGTTCACCGGAGCGCCAAGGCAGCGCCCGGGTGCCGAGCTACCCGTTCGCGACTGCTTTGTGTACTGCCAACGTCCGCTCCGCCAGTTCGGTCATGCTGACTTCCTGGAACCCGATCACCTTGGGCTTGATGGTGTCGTTCAACGGTGGCACCAGGGAGGAATTCAGCACAATGGCACCGTTGGCGGCGCCCACGATGGAACCGCAGGTGGCGCCATTGCAGTCCGTGTCCCAGCCGCCCTCCACGGACCGGCAGGTCGAGGCGTGGAAGTCCATTTGGCCAAAGATCATGGCGCCGATCACGACCAGGGCGTTGTTGACGGTATGGACGCCACTGAGGTTTCCGTAGTGGTCTTCGACCCAGTCCATGTAGCCGTCGAAACCCTCGCACCTCGGCACCTGCGCCAATGCGGCCCGGCAAGCCTCGGCGAGTC
>JAPPKV010000348.1 GCA_028819775.1 Gammaproteobacteria bacterium
ATCCACCCGTTTCGCGTGGTCCAGAATGAGCGTCTCGAAACCGTCTGCCATTCCCTCGCGCCTCTTGGGTTCGGCGAACAGCCAGCTCGAATCGCTTGGCAAGAAATGCTCCATCTCGCCTTGGTAGGACCCATTCGATATGGCGTCCCTGCCCGCCTTCGCCCGTTGTCGCAGGATGGCGGCAAACTGGCTCTTGCCTTCCGCCGCCACCTTCGCGGCCACGATGTCGGGTCTGAAGTCCACGCCGCAGTGACGGAGCCACAGAATGTCGAACATGTCGCGGTGCTTGATGCGCCGCCTTCGCCCGACCAAAGCCATGTGCTTGTCCGCGAATATCTCCTCCTTGCTTGAGGTTCTGAACGAAAACGCATCGCCGACATCGCCCATGCCCGGCACCAATCCGCCAGCCATCCTGAGCGTGATGATTTCCGGACGGGCATCGATCTGCCTGCCTTCGCCCAAGTCGATTTTCATTCTCGGACGGCGTTGGCTGCGATCCCGCCCGGGGACCTCCGCGCTGACACGCGCCAATGTCGAGCCACTCCCCATAGGCGTGCTGACCGAGATCCTGCACCCGGTCAGCTTCTCCGTTTCCACTGCCAAGGTGGCCCGGTCGAGTGAGCGAGGAGCGAATTCCGGCGTGTGGAAGTCCAAGTCCTCGCTGAACCGCGGGCTGCCGTGGCACAGCCTGAGCGCCGTGCCGCCGATGAACACGGCGTCCTCGGGCAGCAGGGCAAACCTATGGATCACATGGAATACCGCCATCGACAGCAGTTCGCTTTCCAATGCCCGTTTCGCATGACCGAGGCCTGGCGCGGCGGCAACGATCGCGTTGGCCCAATCTCCAAGCGTGAAGCTCATGCATGGATCTCCCGTTCCGCATTGGGGATCTCGTCCCACTCGATCAGGTCGGTGTTTCGGCCCACCCGCATCAAGTCGCGGGCGGCAAGGCGTGGCTTGGCACAGGGCAGCCAGTCTTCGGGAGGGCTCGGCATGACGACCTCGTCCATCAACTTCGCCACTGATCGGGCGGTGTGGGTGATCAGTATCAGGCCGTAGGGCGTTTCTATCCTCCCGCTCCTGCCGGTGGACATGACCGTGATGGCACCGAGCGGCTCCTGGTCGATCACGCCCCAGGTCGACAAGGCGGTTTCCAGGCTGACGTAGCTGAACGAACGAGGCCGAAGCCGCAGGACTATTTCCTCTCGGATCGCACCTGCCTGCCGCGCGTACCGGTACGCATACAACCCCCGGCACACGTGGACCAACAGCTTGTCGCGCACGGCCGAAGCGAGCGTCTTTTCGATTGCTCTTGGCGAGTCGTCGGGGAGCACCGCACCGGCGACTTCCCCTTTGGTGAACACCGATCGTCCTGTGGCGTTCCACATCGCATCCAGCGCCATACGGAATTGTGCGGATTTCATGCCTGCATCTTAACGTAAACCACCCTTTATGGGTGGGTCAGAGTGCAGTCTGTGGACGTTTTTCCCCGCCGACGCGATTTCCAGATTGTTCATCTTGCACCTAAACTTGAACAGATTTCCCTGACCAGAACTGTTAGGCTGTTCTATCGTTGTTCGCCACTGCCGGAGCAGACCACCATGGATACCTCGAAGGATACGCCAGTCCTCTATCCAATGCCGGGCGAGGGCACCCGGACGCGGCGGGTGTGGGAAATCGCCGACGCGGTCACCCGGGAAACCGGGCACCGGGCGGCGAGGCGAGATGTCGTTGAACGGTTTGTCGCCGAGAATGGCAATCCCAACACGGCGAACACCCAATACCAGCATTGGAAGGCCGCATTCGATGCGCAAGGCGGGTCGCGCGAGACGTCGGCAGGGCCGGAACCGGGCCACGTCGGCCCACAGTCGCTCAAAGTGTCAGCGGATGGCCGTGTCGCGATTCCTCAGCCGATGCGTGCGGCCATGTTCCTCGGCGAGGACGACCACGTCACCGCCCGGGTGGTGGACGGGGAGCTTCGTCTAGTGGCCCGGGGTGCCGCCATTCGACGGATCCAGAACGAGGCACGGGCCTATAAGAGTCCCGGCGAAAGCGTGGTGGACGAGTTCCTTGGGGATCGGCGCGCCATGTGGGGAGGGCAGGGAGAGCGGGACGAGCAGGCCAAGCAGTGACGGCATGCGTGTTCGACAGTTCCGCGCTGCTCGCGATCACCTTCGACGAAGCCGGCGCGGATATCGCCGCCGAGTCGCTGGCCGGGGGGATCGTGTCTGCGGTGAATGCCGCCGAGGTCGTCACCCGTTACATCGACCAAGGTGCGAACCCCGACCAAGCACGCCGTTGGCTGCAGGACCTCGGGCTCGCCATCCGCCCGTTCGACGAGGGTTTGGCGCTCGAAGCCGGTTTGCTGCGGGCGCAAACCCGAGACAAGGGACTTTCGCTGGGGGACCGCGCCTGTCTTGCCTTGGGTATGCGGGAGAACCTTCCGGTGCTGACTGCGGACAGAGCCTGGGCTGAACTCGGCATTGACGTGTCGGTTCGCCTCATCCGATGACCAGAGTCAAGGCGTAGATCCCAACTCGGCCCTGATCCGCGCCGCGTGCTCGCGGAGCTGCGCGGGTGCCGCCACCGATCGGGCGTGCAGCGTCAATCCCTCCCCTTCGTAGCGCGGAATGACGTGGAAATGGATGTGGAACACAGTCTGGCCGGCATCCGCACCGTTGAGCTGAACAATCATCATTCCCGGGGGCTTGAAGGCCGCTTTCACAGCCCGGGCAACACGTTGGGTCGTCGTGATTAATTGCCCGAGTGCCTCGGTACTCAGATCGAAGATGTCCTCCGCCGGCTCGCGCGGAATGATCAGCGTGTGTCCCGGGCTCTGCGGCATCAGGTCCATGAAGCCGAGGC
>JAPPKV010000427.1 GCA_028819775.1 Gammaproteobacteria bacterium
CAGGTGATTCCCCAGGAGGTCGTGCCGGTTCCCGGGTTCGACGACGACGATGCGCGTCTATACGGCATCCTGCTGGGCGACGGCCACTGCTCAGCGGACGGGTTGGAGTGGGGGGTTTCCGGCAATCCGAAGCACGATGCCCATCTAGACTTCGTGGCTTCCTACCTGAACGCTCGGGACGTACACTATTGGGTCACCGGTCGAGGTGAACGCTACCAGCAGATACGCTGGGCGACGGGGGTCGGCCTCGTCCGGGACGGCACCACCGGGCAATACCGCAGCGCCGGGCAACGCGTTCTCGAATTCGCGCGCGAAGATCTCTACGGGGCCGACGGACGGAAGCGAGTCGCACGCCGGTTCAGCCACCTGCCCCGTTCCCAGACCCTGGCCCTGCTGCATGGTCTCCTAGAGACAGACGGCGGCGTCAGCCGAGGCAAGGAGATCTACTTTACGAGCACCTCCGAAGCATTGGCGGAAGGCGTTCGCTACCAGATGCTGCGCCTAGGAGTGCCCACCGCTGGCCAGTACCGCGAACGGTGCCAAGACCACGAAGGCACCCGCGACGACGGATCCACGGTGCGTTTCCGAGGGGTCGTCAAGGCCTACGACATTCGTGTTCCCGCCATCCCCGAACTGGCCACGAGGTTGGATTGCAGGCCGCTGAGCAAGCACAACTGGCTTGTCGTGAAGAACTGGGTGTTCAGCCGCGTGCGCCACGTCGAACCGATGGCACCGACTCCGTTCGTCGTCGACCTGAAGGTCGAGGGCGACGAGTCGTACATGACCACCAGCGCCCTCGTCCACAACGGCGGCAAGCGCAAGGGCGCGGTGTGTTCGTACCTCGAGACTTGGCACCTCGACATCGAGGAGTTCCTGGAACTGCGCAAGAACACCGGCGACGACCGCCGACGCACCCACGACATGAACACCGCCAACTGGGTGCCCGACCTGTTCATGAAACGCGTCTTCGAGGACGGGGACTGGACGCTGTTCTCGCCCAACGAAGTCGCCGATCTCCACGACCTCTGCGGTGCCGCGTTCGAGCGACGCTACCAGGACTACGAGGCCATGACCTCAAGCGGCGAGATCACGCTGTTCAAGCGCATCAAGGCCCGCGAACTGTGGCGCAAGATGCTCTCGATGCTCTACGAGACCGGGCATCCCTGGATCACCTTCAAGGACACCTGCAACCTGCGTTCGCCCCAGCAGCACACGGGCGTGGTGCATTCGTCCAACCTGTGCACCGAGATCACCCTGAACACGTCCAGGGACGAGATCGCGGTGTGCAACCTGGGCTCGGTTAACCTGGCCCAGCACGTCGTCGGCGGCAAGCTCGACACCCGCAAGCTCAAGAAGACGGTCAAGACCGCGGTGCGGATGCTCGACAACGTGATCGACATCAACTACTACGCGGCACCCCAGGCCCGCACGTCGAACATGCGCCATCGGCCCGTCGGCCTCGGCATCATGGGTTTCCAGGATGCGCTCTACGAGCAGCGCATCCCCTACGCCTCCGAAGCCGCGGTGGAATTCGCCGACCGGTCCATGGAAGCGCTGTCGTACTACGCCATCGAGGCCTCGTCGAAGCTCGCCAAGGAGCGCGGCAGCTACGCGACCTTCGAAGGGTCGCTGTGGAGCCAGGGCATCCTGCCCATCGACTCCTTGAAGCGCCTGGGCGATCAGCGTGGCCCGGACTACCTGCAGGTCGACATGTCCACGACCCTCAACTGGGAAAAGCTCCGCGCCCGCGTACGCGCCAACGGGATGCGCAACTCCAACGTGATGGCGATCGCGCCGACGGCGACCATCGCGAACATCGTCGGCGTATCCCAGTCCATCGAGCCGAGCTACCAGAACCTGTTCGTGAAATCGAACTTGTCCGGCGAGTTCACGGTAGTGAACCCGTACATGGTCCACGACTTGAAGCGCCTCGACCTCTGGGACAAGGTCATGGTCAACGACCTCAAGTACTTCGACGGCAGCATCGCCGCCGTCGACCGTGCCCCGGAGGATCTCAAGCAACTCTACGCCACCGCGTTCGAAGTCGAGCCGCGCTGGCTGGTGGACGCGGCGTCCCGACGCCAGAAGTGGATCGACCAGGCCCAGTCGCTAAACCTCTACATCGCCAACGCGTCGGGCAAGAAGCTGGAAGTCACCTACCAGATGGCGTGGCTGCGCGGCCTAAAGACCACCTACTACCTGCGCGCGCTGGGCGCGACCAGCACCGAAAAGTCGACCATCGAAACGTCTGGCAGTTCGTTGAACGCCGTCACGGCCGACCCGGCGACGGTCAACCCGGTCGCTAGCGTTCCGTCCGCGAACGTGCCCACCGAAACCACGATGTCACTCGGCGAACCCGCAGACGTGCCTGCGGCCTGTTCGATCGACGACCCGGATTGCGAGGCGTGTCAATAGGACGACGCGCCATCAAGTAACAAACGAGGGAACGAAACATGTTGAGTTGGGATGATTACAGTGACGACGTCGTCCATGCCCGAGCTGTGGGAGCAACGATTCCCGTGGACGAACCGCCGGTCGTCGAACAACGGCTTGTCGAACGGGAAGACCGTCCTGCGATGCTGTCCGAAAGAGCGCCGTCTAACGGCGTGCCGGCTAACGGTGCGTTGCCTGCGGTCCACGAGCACCCCCCCACCCCCGAGCCGGAACTCGTGGCGCCACGTGTAGCGCCGGTTCCGGAAGTCGCCCTGCCGAACCCTCCGCCGGTGACCGTCGCCACGGCACCGGCCGTCAAGGAGGCGAGTCCCGACGGCGCGGTCGCCGCCGCGCCCGTCGAGACCACTGCGGCACCCGCCGGCACCGCCCCGAGCCAAGCTGTCCGGGATGCGGTCGCCGCGC
>JAPPKV010000200.1 GCA_028819775.1 Gammaproteobacteria bacterium
GGCGTTGCTCGCGATGATCGAGCCACGCCCCTCGAACTCGGCGTAGCGGCCCGCGATCTGGACCTCCATGTCACCCCACTTGGGACTGTTGATCAGTGGCAACTGCAGTTCCATGTAGACCGCACGGGTCTCCTCTTCCGTGTACTGGAAATCGGCCCGCGCCGAACCCATGGCCGAGGCGCCGAACTGGTTGGGACGGTACTCCTCGGTTTCGAGCCGGTAGTGGATGCCTGCCGCGAGGCCAACGGGGCTGTCGTTGTACCAGAGGTCGAACAGCCTGGAGTTGCTCACCGTGGCATCGATGATGTTCATGCCGAGGTTGCGCTGGTCATGGCGCAGCAGGATGCCCGCGTTGCGATGCTCGAGCGTCGTATTGGCCGCCGGGTCGTCGGCATCCCGCCACGCCGGCAGAATTTGGCCGTCCTCGGTCGAGTCCAGCCAAGCCGTGCTGAACGGGTTCCAGCATTGGTCGGCGAACTGGCCGCCCTGGCAACGCAGCGACGCTACGATCCAAGGCGACACCGGCTCGGCGTAGTCCTCTTCGCGCTTGCTGGTTGCCCAGATCCAGTCGAAGTCGACGATCCACTCGGTCTCCGGAATGTTGAGTTCCGTGCCGAGACGGATCCGGAGGTTGTCGATCTGCCGACGGCGGCTGTAGGACATGTCGTCGTTGATCCAGGAGATCGTGTTGCCGTAGGGCTGCTTCGGCGCATACGACATGCTCTCGAGCCTAACGTCCTCGAACAGTCGCACACCGCCGTTGTCGAGCATGTCCGGGTCGAAGCGATCGGGAATGCCGTCGCCGTCGGAGTCGGTGTCGAGGGGCAGCAGCACAACCCGGTATTCGGGGTTGCGCTCGAACAGGGAGCAATCACCATCGGGGCAATCGGCCAGTCCATCCCCATCGGCATCCCTGTCGGGAATGCCGTTGCCGTCGGAGTCCTGGGCGAAGATCAGATACTCGCCGGGCTCCTGCAGGTAGTCGTAGACGCCGTTGCCGTTCTCGTCGATGTAGTCGAGCTGGTTTCGGCGGTTGCAGTTTGCCGGGAATCCAATGTCCTGGCCCAGCGCCGTAGCAGCCATGATTGCCTCTCGCTGCGAACCGCTGAAGAACGGCCCGGGGCAGTTCGGCACCCTCGTGCCATCCGCACTCCACCAGGAACCGTCGGCATAGGACCGGAAGGGGTTGCCAGGGTTGGACCCTATTGCGACCGCGACGTTCCTGCCGTACCGGCTGCGCCGGTCCCATTCGTCGATGTTGCCAACGACGTCACGCGTGTCGTAGTCCATACCGGACACGACGAGCTCGCCCCTGACCTTCAAGTAGTCGTTCAGGGTGTGCTCGAAGTAGCCCATGCCCTGCTGCTGATCGCGCTGCTCCCGGATGTCCTGGTAGTCCGCGATGACCTGCCGACAGTCGTTGCGGCTGCCGGGCTCGTCGCCTTCGGAGCCCTCCCAATACGAGATGCCCCGGTCGCCCCGCCAGTCCGGGCCGGACCCCGTGCCGCCTGTCATGAAGCCGTTGTAGAAACTCCCCGCCCTGTTGAAGTCGCCGTATCCAAGGCCGCTGATATGGTCGTCGTTGGAGACGGTCTTGTTCGGGTCGTCGCCGCTGGCGTCGAGCGGCGCGCGTTGGCCACCGTAGTCGTCATGGCCCGCACCGAACCAATAGCCGCAGCCCGGGTCGGCCGTGCGCTGGACGGCGATACGGCCCTGGTTGTCGCCATGGTTGATCCAGCCCGACTCCTGGTGCCAAACAGCATCCTGCTGATACCAGGCGTCACCGCGCCACGGGGTGAGGTCGCCGCTCGGGCCCCGAACCGGCACCTGCCAGTCGCCCGGATTGCCGCGCTCCATCTCGTTGTAGGGTGGCAGGTTCTGGCCGCTCCAGTTGGAGGAGGCGATGATGTACTCCGGCCGGTCGGTCAGTCTCATCCGCTCTTGATCGCGAATTTCCAACGCGAAGATGGCGCTGGTCCGCTCGCCCTGGGCGCCGGCGAGCAGGCTGAACCGCTTGGACGGCGCGCCGTTCGTGATCGGCTGCTCGTACTCCTGGTTGACCATGAGCCCGTCGAAGGTCTTGCGCGGCACGAGGTTGATCACGCCGGACACCGCCTCCGAGCCGTACAAGGCCGAGGCACCGTCAAGAATCGTGTCGACGCGGCCGATGGCGATGCCGGGATAGAGGTTCGTCAGGTCGGTACCCGCGCGGCGCGTCCACCAGCTATAGCCGGTGACGTTCGCCGGTACCCGGTGGCCGTCCATCATGGTCATAGTGGCCCGGGTGCCGAGGCCGCGGAGGTTTGCCCAGACTTCGCCGCCCTGCTGCCAGTTCTGGTCGTCGCCGCCGCCGAACTCGAAGGGTGCCGAGTAGGCGTTGACGCCAACCTGGAAGGTCTGGTCGTAGATGATGTCGCCGAGGTCTGGCGTCCCGGCAAGCTCCAGGTCGACCTCGGTGAGCACCGCGGTCGGCGACGGCAGATCGAAGTTGTCGCGACGGATGAAGGATCCCGTGACCAGGACCTCCTCGACTTCCGCGTCCTCGTCCGCTTCTACTTCTTCCGCCTCCTCTTCCTCGTCGACCTGGTCGTCGGCCTCCTGGGCCCAAGCCATGCCGAAACTGAAGAGCAGCGCAAGCGCGGATCCGGTCAGTATCGATCGTCTATATCTCATTAGACCCCCCTCGGATGTCCATGATGATCCCCACACGACCACCGGCTCTCCTGGCCGGCAGCCACCAATGACCGAAGATATGCCTCTCAAAAGGGCGAGTCAACACTGCTCACTGATTCGACACATGGGTGTACGACAAATCGTTGGTGAGTGATCGCTGACATCCGAATCGGGCGGGT
>JAPPKV010000484.1 GCA_028819775.1 Gammaproteobacteria bacterium
TTTGGGGCCACCCTAACGCGCCCGCTAGGGCGCGCGGTCGCCCGCAGGATCCTTGCGGTCGCCCGCCGTGAAATCCTAAGGCGCGTCGTTGCGGCAGCCGCCGGCCATAGGGCGCGCGCGAACCGGCGGTCCGGAGGATGTAAATTACAGCCTATCGCGGAACCGGCGACGACGATGCCAAAGCAACTGCCATGGGGCCAGCCGATTGAGGGAATTCACGCGTGGGTGGCGACCCATGAATCAAACCACGGCGTATCGACCGGGGCGGCCCGCGAGGCCGTCGCGGCTGAGTACGGATTCGGCACTTGGCGACAACTCGAAGCCTATGCAACCCATCCGGGAGACAACTCGGACTTCCTGCTGCTCAGTTGCCTGACGTACTTCCAGACCGACCGGCCCGAGAACCGCGCCCGCGCCCGCAAGATGCTCGAAGCGGATCCCGGGCTCGGGACGCGCGATATCTGGCACGCGGCCAGTGTCGGCGACGTGGCGACGGTGGCGCGCCTTCTCGACGACGAGCCGTCCCTGGTCAACCAACGGGGCGGGTATTTCGACTGGGAGCCGCTGCTCTACGCCTGCTATTCGCGCCTCGACCTGGACGGCCATTCGACGCTGGGTGTCGCGGGGCTTCTCATCGAGCGCGGCGCCGATCCCGACAGCCACTACATGTGGGGTGGCCAGTACCGTTTCAGCGCGCTGACCGGCGCTTTCGGCGAGGGCGAGATGGGGCCCGTCAACCAACCGCCCCACGAATATTGCGTGGCGATCGCGGGTTTGCTGCTCGACGCCGGTGCCGATCCCAACGACGGCCAGGCGCTCTACAACACGATGTTCACCCCTGGCCACGAGTGTCTCGCCATGCTTCTCGACCATGGCCTCAATCGGGACCAAAGAAACAACTGGCGCTGGGCAGGCAAAGACGGCGTGTACACCGAGAACCCGGACCGGACCCTCGACTACCAGTTGAACTGGGCCGTCCAGAAACACCACGTCGACCGGGCCAAGCTCTTGATCGACCACGGTGCTGCCGTGACAGGACGTACGCCGGACGGCAAGACGCTCTATGAAGTCGCCGTACGGGCGGGACATCCCGACCTCGCCCGCTACCTGGCGGAGCACGGTGCCGAGCCAGCGCAACTCGACGTCTCGGCACGTTTGATCGGCGCTTGCCAGGCAGGCGATGACGACACCGCGCGGCAGTTGGTCAACGACAATCCCGGTCTCATCGAGCGCGTCCAGCAAGCGGAGCCCGATCTCGTGGTCGACGCCGCCGGGGCAAACCGCCAGGAGGCGGTCGGACTCATGGCGGCGTTGGGATTCGACCTTGGCCGCGTCGGCGATGTCGCACCGTTGCATCAGGCAGCGTTCCAGGGCCACCGGGACATGGTGGAGTTGCTGCTCGCGAAAGGCGCGTCCTTGGGTGTGCGCGACAACCACCACGCGGCAACGCCCCTGCAATGGGCCATGACCGCAGGCAGCTCTGAAGTTGTCGACTACCTCAAGAGCCTGCCCATCGGCGCGTTCGACGCGGTGGTGACCGGGGATGTAGATCGCTTGAAATCGCTCCTGGACGACGATCCGTCATTGCTCGAATCGACGATTGGTGGCGAGCGAGCTGGCGACGATGTCCATCAAGCGGATTGGCAGACGCCGCTGGCCTTCGCGGTGCTCCGCAAACAGACATCGGCGGTCAGGCTACTCCTGGATCGCGGCGCCCGTGTGGACATTGCCGATGGCGAGGGGCGGCGTCTCATCAGCATCGCACGTACCGAGTCCACGGCGGACATCGTGGCGCTTCTTGGGAGGGACTGACCGGCGAGACGTGACTCGCACCCACGCGATGCTGTCCTACGGCTGGGGTGGCGGACGTCCTACGACAACTTGGGCGATTGCTCACGCGGGTTTCGGAAATCTGCTCAAGACAACGACTCTGGCACCCATTAGCTTGGGGCCATGCACGACCCGATTTACAGGCGTCTGTTCGCGTTCCCGCGCATGGTGCGCGATCTGCTAAGCGCTCGCTGCTGCTTGACGAGCGCCGCGTCGCGGTGGACGATCTGCCGCTCGGAAACCTGATGCGAGCGGTCGTCGGGTTCGAGCAGAGTCGGACGCCGGCCGAACTCGCACGGGTCACCGAGGCGCTGCGGGATTGGCTGTCGCCGCAGGACTCGAATCTCGGTCGCGCCTTTGCGGCGTGGGTGCGGCAATTGGTGGCCCGGATCAGCCCCGGGCGAGCCGGGAACGAACTCGGCGAGACCTTGGAGGAAGCGACGATGACGTTGGCAGACCGGGTTGCACAGTGGCCCGAACAGTGGCGCCGGGAAGGCGTGGCCGAAGGACGCCGCGAGGCCGTGGCGGGACAGCGCGCCCTGCTACGGCGCGTCGCCGCGACGCGATTCGGCGAAGCGGTCGGCGAGCGGGTCGAACGGCTGCTCGGCGACACCGACGACTGGGAGAGACTGTCGGCGGCCGCGGAACTGATCGCCGCGGCCCAGGGCGAGGCGGATCTCATCGACGGCGTGTCGAGGTCGCAGGTCGACCCCATTGACCGGACTCCGGCACACGTGCCGGATCGATGCCGCAGCGGTCTTTGGACGTTGCACTAGGTGTCGACGACGGCGCGCGCCAGCAGGTTCAGGAACAACCCCACGTCGGTGACGATACCGGTGGACTCGACACTGCCCCGGTCGGCGAGCTTGGTGGCGACGGCGGGGTTGATGTCGACGCACACCATACGCACCCCGGCCGGCGTCATGTTGCCGGTGCCGATGGCGTGGAGCATGGTCGACAGCATGAGGATCAGGTCCGCGCCTTCGATCAGCCGCGCGTAGGCGGCCTGGGCTTCGAGGA
>JAPPKV010000235.1 GCA_028819775.1 Gammaproteobacteria bacterium
ACCCCGGAGCATCCGAAACCAAACGAGTCAATCGCTAAAATGAGAACTGCTGCCGTCTCGCTGATCTCGCGGGCATCCTGATTGGCAACGCGTGCGACCCGGATCAATGCGGCGGGCTGCCCATCGAACATGATCCCCTGGAAAGTGTCCGCGAAGCCATCGACTACGTTCGCAACGTCCTTCAGCAGCACCCGCGTTCCGTCGGCCCGGGTCGTGATCAGCAACTTCTCGAGTTCCCGTCCGACGTAGGCCTGTCCACTGGTCCGGAGCAGTATCTCGCCCTCGTCGGTTTTCATGGAGCCGCCTGGAATGTCGACCGAACGCTTTCGCAAGGCCGCTGCGATGTCGTCGAAGGTGAGGTTGTTGCGGGACAGCGACATCTCCGAGACCTCCACGGAAATCTCGTAGGGCCGCTCGTTCGAGATGGTCGTGTGCGTCACCCCCGGCAGGCTTCGGATGTCGTCCCGGACCCGGCGCCCCAGTTCCTTCAAGGCCCGCTCGTCCGTCGGTCCGGTGACGGCGATTTCCAGCACGAGATCGGTCATCACGGCGAGTTCGACGACGGGCTTTTCGGTTTCCTCGGGGAACGTGTCGATGGCGTTGATCCGGTTCTCGACCTCGCCCAGCGCGCGCTGCCGATCCGCATCGAAGAACAGTTCCACCTGCACCGTGCAGACGCCCTCGGAGGCGATGGCCCGCAACTCCTTGATGCCGTCGAGGCCGTCGAGGTGCTCTTCGATGCGGGTACAGACCCCCGACTCGACTTCCTCGGGTGCCGCGCCCAAGTACTCCACGGTGACCGTGATAATCGGCAGGTCGACATCCGGATAGAGCTTCACCGGAATCCGTGTCAGCGAGGCAAGCCCGGCCAGGATCGCCAAGCCCATCAACAGGTTCGCCGCCACGTGGTTGGTGGCGAACCAGGCGACGATCCGATTCACGGGCGGCGGCCGGACCGGGTGGCGTCGGTCACGGGGCGTTCGTCACGAAGCAAGACGTGATACTTGCCGCACGGCTGGAATTGACCCAACTGGCGTCTCCCCCCGACCCGATGCACGATAATACAGTCGTTCCGGGATCGAACGAGCCAGCCTCACCAACGCGGCGTTAAGAGAACATGACCGACTGGTACCCCAAGAAGCGCTTCGGCGACCTGCCCCACGCGATGGCACGCAGGTTTCCGAACCGGGAAGCACTCGTGTTCCAGGCCGAGCGTTACACATTCGGCGAACTGAAGGCCGAGGTCGATCGTGCCGCTAAGGCCTTGATGGCACTGGGCGTCGAACGTGGCGACCACGTCTCGCTGTGGCTCAACAACCGCTCGGAATGGGTCTTCCTGATGTACGCGCTGGCGACGGTCGGCGCCGTTCAGGTGCCGGTCAACACCCGGTTCCGCACCAACGACCTCGACTACGTGCTGCGCCAATCCGACAGCGCCATGCTTATCACCCACGACACCTCGGGCCCCATCGACTACCTGGACCTGGTGCGCCAAGTCGTCCTCCTGCCTGTCGAAGGCGACGCGGTGGCGGACGGTTCATTCCCCGAACTGGATCGAGTCGTTATCGTCGGCGACGGCGATTACCCGGGAACGGCGTCCTGGTCGGCGGCACTCTCCGCGGCAGAGACGATCAGCGACGCCGACCTCGCTGCCCGTGCCGACGCCGTGGATCCCGACGACCCCGTGTTCATGATGTACACCTCCGGCACCACCGGCTTTCCCAAGGGCGTGCTCCACGATCACCGGCTGATCCGCAACGTGGAAGAACGCGCCTTCCGCATGGCGGTCACCGAGAACGACACCATCATGAGCTACCAGCCGTTGTTCCACGCCTTCGGCTATTCGGAAGCCGCCATGATGTCGATGGCGACCGGGGCCCGGCAGATCCTCACCGAGACCTTCGACGCGGACGAAGCCCTCGACCTCATCGAGCGCGAGCGCGCCACTATCGCGCATGGCTTCGAAGCCCACATGCAGATGCTGTGCGATGCCCAGGAGACCAGGCCCCGCGACTTGAGCAGTCTGCGCACCGGCCTGTTTGCGGCCGGCATGCACAGCGCGACGCCCGTGGCCCGCCGCGGCGAACGGGTGATGGCCCCATTGAAGGCGCTCTCCGCCTACGGAATGACGGAGGTGTGGGTCGGGGCGGCCCTGTCTGCACTGGACGACGACCTGCCGCATCGCCTCGAGACCTCCGGCTACCCGGCACCGGGCTACGAGTTCAAGGTGGTCGATCCGGACACCGGCGAGCAACTGCCGGACGGCGTTCCCGGCGAACTGCGGGTCAAGAGCTACGCCCTGATGAAGGGCTACTACAAGAAACCGAAGGAGACGGCAGAGTCCTACGACGCCGACGGCTGGTTCTGCACCGGCGACATGGCCGAACGTCACGCCGACGGCTACATCCGCTTCCTCGGCCGTTTCAAGGACATGCTGAAGGTCGGCGGGGAGAACGTCGACCCGATGGAGGTGGAGGGGCTTCTCCTCGAACATCCCGCAGTGCAGCAGGTCGCCGTGGTCGGACTGCCGGACCGTCGGCTATCGGAAGTACCAGTGGCGTTCGTCGAGCGGAAACCCAAAGCCGTCATCGAACCGGACGACATACTCGCCTACTGCCGCGGCAAGGTCGCGAGTTTCAAGATTCCCCGCCATGCGATCTTCCTCGACGAGTTCCCGATGACCGCGTCGGGGAAGATCCGCAAGGTGGAGCTACGGGAGAAGGCGAAGCAGTTGTTGCGCTAGCTGGCCCCACTGGCGAGCGTCAAGCAAGCGGAAGCAATGGTCTATCTGGGGACCGGGGATTGGGCACCAGTTTCTTCCCCGTGGGATCGATGTGCCAGTCCATCTCCTCAAGTGGGACGGCACCCAATAGCGGGTCTGCACCGCGGGGCAACTCGATGGCCCTGACCTGGCATACCCTTCCCTGGACCTCGAGTTCCACCACTCCCAGTACCCGGTAGTCGTGTTGGCCACCGTCTGCAGTGAACACGCGGACGTCGCCCAGTTCCTCAAGGTTCAGGGCGTCGATTAGCTCAGCCGGAAGTGCCAACTCAGCCGCGCCGGAGTCCACAAGCAGATCGCAGGACACCTCCCGCCCCTGCTTATCCGGCGGAAGGAATCGGTTCTGCCAATTCCTGACCTTTGCCGGAACATAGAAGATTCCCATGAGAACTGCCGCGCCGTTGGAATCGCGATGGACCGACACACATTGTAGATGCAAACCTGCCGCGTGAGTGACCCAATCCGAGCACCGCCCGGTTGCAGGAGGGTCAGGCTACGACCGCGTTGGTCACCCACACCACGCAGCCAGTTACGGTTCCCGCCAGACGCTACAATGGTTCGACGCAACGCCTGACCTGCCACACGACCATGCGCTACGTTTCGGCCTCCGAAGCGAAAAAACGGCTCGGCGCCGTCCTAGAGGCAATTCAGCGGGAACCCGTCACCATTCGCCGTCGATACCGCGAGGTCGCCGTGGTCATTTCGCCCGCACGCTATCGGCAGCTAACGTCGACGAACGTCGCAGAGTTCCAACGCTTCTGCGATCACGTCTCCGAGGCGGCGAAATGCCGTGGATTGACCATGGAGGAGCTGAGCAAGTTGGTCTGAGGGTCACCCAAGCCCCAGCACCTCCCGGTTGCCCGCCTCGTCGGTGCCGGCTGACGCGAAGTCGTCGAATGCCTTGTCGGTGACCCGGATGATGTGGTCCCGGATGAACTCCGCACCTTCCCGGGCACCGTCCTCCTGGTGCTTGAGGCAGCACTCCCACTCCAGAACCGCCCAGCCGTCGAAGTCGTGGGCGGCGAATTTCGAGAAGATCGAGCGGAAATCGATCTGCCCGTCGCCTAGGCTGCGGAAGCGGCCCGGGCGGTCCACCCAGTCCTGGTAGCCGCCGTACACGCCGGCACGGCCGTTCGCGTTGAACTCGGCATCCTTGACGTGGAACATCTTGATGCGGTCGTGGTAGATGTCGATGAACGCCAGATAGTCGAGCTGCTGCAGGATGAAGTGGCTCGGATCGTAGAGGATGTTGGCCCTGGGATGGCCGTCCACTTCATCGAGGAAACGCTCGAACGTGATGCCGTCGTGGAGATCCTCCCCAGGGTGAATCTCGTAGCAGCAGTCGACGCCCGAGTCCTCGAACACGTCGAGAATCGGCCGCCAGCGCGCCGCGAGTTCCTTGAAGCCGGTGTCCACCAGTCCCGCCGGGCGTTGCGGCCACGGGTACATCATGGGCCACAGCAAGGCGCCGGAGAACGTGACGTGCGCCGAGAGGCCGAGGTTGGCGCTGGCCTTCGCCGCCAGCTTGCATTGCTCGATGGCCCACTCGGTGCGTTCCGCCGGCTTGCCGTGGAGTTCGGCGGGCGCGAAGCCATCGAACAGTCGATCATAGGTCGGATGTACGGCTA
Organism: Gammaproteobacteria bacterium; assembly: GCA_028819775.1. The sequence goes on from JAPPKV010000235.1 coordinate 4,411, forward strand.
CCAACTGGCCCTCTAGGTGGGTGGATAGTTCCGTGATCTCCACGCCGCACTCGCGCACCCGTCCGGACAACTCGTCGCAATAGTCCTTGCTCTCAGCCGCCTTGGCGACATCGATGAACGCCGGGTTGCCGATGGGCACCTGGATGCCCACGAACCCCAGGTTCGCGGCCCACTTGGCCATGGATTCGATGTTGTCGAAGGGATCCTCGTCGGCCATGAATTGGGCGAGAAAGATCGCCGGTCCCTTAAGTGTTTTCATATCGTATTTCCTCTCGTAGGGGACGGGCTTGTCCCGTCCCGCGTCGAAATCGCCCCTACGGGACTGCCTAGTCTTTGAACGCAAGCCATTGGGCGCCAGCCTGGGCACTCTCAACCACGGTCTCGATGAACGCCATGCCGCGAACGCCGTCGGCGATGGTCGGGAAGTCAAGGTTCTCCTCCGTCGGCTGCCGCCCTGCCCGCTTCGCTTCCAGGGTGTCGGCGAAGTTGCGATAGAGCATGGCGAACGCCTCGAGGAAACCCTCCGGATGGCCGGCGGGCAAACGCGTTGCCCCGGTGGCGCCATCGCTGACGCCCGGGCCACCGGTGCGACGAACTTCGTAGGGGCGGTCCGGCCAGCGCACGACCAGCGAGTTCGGTTCCATCTGAGACCATTCGAGGCCGCCGCATTCGCCGTACACCCGAAGTCTCAGCCCGTTCTCCTCGCCCACGGCGATCTGGCTGGCGAACAGGACGCCCTTGGCGCCGTTGTCGAAGCGTAGCAGCACGTTGCCGTCGTCCTCGAGTTGCCGGCCCGGCACGAAGGTGGTGAGGTCAGCGCACAGCGACTCGATCTGGAGGCCGGTGACGTACTCCACAAGGTTCTCGCCGTGGGTGCCGATGTCGCCCATGCAGCCCGCCGCACCGGAACGGGCCGGATCGGTGCGCCACTCGGCCTGCTTGTTGCCCTCCCCCTCCAGGCGTTCCGAAAGCCACCCCTGGATGTACTCCACGACCACCCGGCGGATGTTGCCGAACGCGCCGGTCCGAACAAGGTGGCGGGCTTCCTTGATCATGGGGTAGCCCGTGTAGTTGTGGGTAAGGCCGAACGCCAGCCCGGTCTCCTCGACAACCGCGGCAAGTTCCTTCGCCTCGGCCAGGTTGAACGTGGCGGGCTTGTCCGACATGACGTGAAAGCCCGCATCGAGCGCCGCCTTGGCGATCGGGAAGTGGGTGTGGTTCGGCGTCGCGATGACCACGAAGTCCATGCGGTCGCCCTCCGGTCGCGCCGCCTCCGCCGCCATCAGCTCGGCATAGGTGCCGTAGCTCCGGTCGGGATCGATGCCGTATAGCGCCACGCCCGCCGCGCGGCTTTTGGCCGGGTCGCTCGAGAAGGCTCCGCAGGTGATGGCTATCCGACCGTCTAGTTCCGCAGCCATGCGGTGCACGGCGCCGATGAACGCACCTTCGCCGCCACCGACCAAGCCCATCTGCAGTTTCGCCATGGGACGTCCCTCCGAACCCTCATGAGCATTGAACGGTGACGACCGCACCGAGGTCAATACCGCCGACGTGGCTGGATGCGTGCTAGCGGGGAGCGCAGTACGATGGAAGCAACGAAGACATGGAGGGCACGATGACGATTATCGGCTCGGTATCGGGTGTTCCGGCGGCAGGGCCCACCGATCACACCATTCGGGTGGCGGCGACCGTGGCGATCCGGCTCGCCGGCGCATTGACGGTGTTTGCCGGCCTCATTCTCACGACACAGGCGCTCATCGCCGCCAGTTCGATGATCACCATGATCTACTGGCAGGGAACGGAGTTGCTGTCGAACGTAGACCTGAACATGGGGCCCTTGGGCGGGATGACCGTCTTCTCGACGTTGGGATCGGCGCTGGTTGTCGTCGTTTGGGGTGCGCTGCTCACCGCTCTTGCGAGACCGTTGGCCCGGTTCGTCGTGCGGGACCGGTAGACACCCTCGTCGCGTGCAAACAATCCCTGGCAGCTACGGATTCGAGGGGTCTGGAAATCCAATGAGAAGGCTTTCCGATCCATACGGCTAAGCCAGGTGCATCAGGCGGGCATTCGAGCAGCCCTTAGCGCTTGGCGAACCGCCACGGCCCGCGCGATTAAGGACACGCCGCTAGACGTTTGGAATGGCTGTTCCCACACATCTTCGGGGACTTGCCCCTTGGCGTGAGCCTTCACACATCTGCCCCATCCCTCAGGGTCGGCAAAGGTGTCGCCCTTGTCAGACATCTCGGAAGCGTCGAGGAACCCCAGATAGACCAAGACGACGGGCACACCTAGTTCGGCAATCTTCCATGCCCATGCGAATCGGTTTGAAATCTGATAGCAGTGATCGCGTGAGAGTGACCACCCAGCATTGCCCGTCAACCGTTGAAGGCCGACATTCGCCTCGTCAATGGCGTCGCCGATCCGTTTGTGATTGCGTTGGCTCCCATCGCTCGCGCCGGCCGGACTCTTTGCGTCGCTGTTTAGCTCTGCGGAGTGGGCCTTGGCTTCGACGAGCAGGACACCATCCTTCGAGTCCGTACCCTTACCAACCGAACATTGACTAACAATGTCCCAATTCGGACTTGCCCCACCTCGAACGGCGAACCACCAGCGTTGCAGTTCGCGGCTCACCTTAAGGGGTATGACGCGGTTCTGGATGTGTAGCTGTAGCTCGTCAGTGCGTTCGAATCCGCGGGGCCGCCAGACATACCCCTTGGAAACTGAACCAAACGGCTTCACCAATCCGGTCAGCCGGCCGGCTACCTCAGCCCGAGTGCCGTCCGTGAGCAAGTGGCAACGAGGTTTGCTGCCGCGCTGTTCGTTTCTCCCAAGCTCTGGAAACCGCTTCAGCATGGTCCATGGCCTTCCAACAACTGCTTCTCGGCATGGATCAAAGGCAACGCCTTGTGTCACTGCCCATCTGCAGGTCCATCCAGTGTGCGAAACCGTACGACGATCTGCAACGTCGTTGGGTCGCCCATCGCTAAGTGCCAGGGTCGTTCGGTGCCCGGTCGTGGGTCGGTCATGGTCATTCGCTCTTGTCGAATCCAAAACCCTGATGGCGGACCGTGACCGCACAGTGTGGTGTGCGGTGAAATCGCTCCACATGACATCGACGATGTATGCTCGACATCGAAACCGTCGCCAGGATCGCCGATGAAGCCTATTTCCGTGCAACTCTACTCGTTGCGCCAAGCGTCCCAGCAGGACTTCGATGCCGTTCTCGAACGGCTCGCCGCCATCGGCTACCAGGGTGTCGAACCCTTCAACCTGTTCGGCAAGATGCCGCAGTCGTTCAAAGCCCAGGTGGAGGATCTCGGCATGGTGGTCTCGTCGTCCCACCACCCCTGGGCGAACCGCACCGATACCAGCGAAGTGGTCGACACCGTGAGTGCCCTGGGCTTGACGCGGGCGGCGGGCGGCTTCGGACCCGACGACTTCGCGAACCTCGACGCCGTGAAGCGCACGGCTGACACCGTCAATTCGCTGATCGACGCCCTCTCCTCGCAGGGCATGAGCCTGTTCCTGCACAACCACTGGTGGGAGTTCGCCGAGATCGAGGGCAAACTCGGCTACCACTGGCTCGCTGAACTCTGCCCGCAGGTGGAGTTCGAGGTGGACACCTACTGGGCCGCGAATTTCGGGGCCGTGGACGTGGTCGCCGAAGTGGCCCGGGTCAAGGACCGCGTTCCCCTCCTGCACATCAAGGACGGCCCCCTTGTGCAGGGCAAGGCACATGTTGCCCTCGGCGACGGCAAGATGGATATCGCCGGAGTCATCGACGCGGCGGATCGCGATGTGCTGGAGTGGAACGTCGTCGAACTCGACGACTGCGACACGGACATGATGACCGCCGTCGAGCGAAGCTACCACTTTCTCGCCGGGCTCGGCGGAGCATTGGCGAGCTGATCGAAGGGTTCCCGATGGCCAAGTGGATCGGATTCTTCGCCATCGGTTGCACGATTGGCGTTGTGGCGTTTCTACTCGTCACGTCGTTTCCAGGCACCGACAATGACGCGCGCGTGCCGGTTTCACCGACGGAGACGCCCGCCGTCGGCCAGACTACCGACAATCGCGACGCAACCCGCACGATGACACCCACTGCCCTCGCCGACATCTGGCATGGCGGGAGCGACTTCCAGCGTACTGCCGCGCTCTACGACACCCTTCTGGACGCCGACCTGGCAGAGGTCGAACGACTGCTCCAGGAAGCCGGCTGGCTGCGTCTGCAGCGAGAGCGGCGGTCCGCCAAGGCGATCATCTACAAGCGCTACGCGGAGCTTGATCCAGAAGCAGCCGTGGCTCGCATCGTCGCCCGCGGTGCCGACGAGGCCAGATTCCTAGGTACGGTGTTTGCAGCTTGGGCACAGACGGATCTCGATGCCGCCATCGAAGGCGCGGACGCCCTGCAGTTTCCGGCAAAACGTCAAGCCGGAGTGGCCATCCTGTCGGTCAGCGAAGACCTGGGAGTCGCGCGTCAACGAGAGATCGCTAGGCAGTTCTACGCAGAGCATGTCCTGACAACCGCCCTCGATACGTCGCAAACCGAATTGGACCCCGAGGACGCATGGCTAGCCGCCGTCGCCATGGCTCCGGGCGCAGAACGCACCCAAGCGGCATGGCGCGCCTTGAGCGTCTGGGTCGCCAGGTCGCCCGAAGACGCCCTGCGGGCGGTGGGCGACTTCCCGGAACCCCGGGTGCGGGATACCTGGCGCATGAACCTGGTCCGGATGTGGGCCAAGGCAGATGTCCATGCGGCCGTCGATTGGGCGCGCGCACAACCGTCCTCCCGCCAGCGCTCGGACCTCGTCGCCCAGGCCGCCGAAGTATTGGCGTCGGTCTCGCCCTTGGAAGCACTTCAGATTGCGGGCGATCTCGAACCCCATATGCGTCGACGGGTCAGCAACAAGGCGTTCCAGGCTTGGGGACGGGAAGATCCTCCTGGCGCATTGGCGGCGCTCAACGACCTCGCGCCGGAACAGTCCATCGGCTCGATCCGGCGGGGGCTCGTCGCAGCCTGGTCCGGCGTGGATCCGGAGGCGGCGTTCGGCTGGGCCGTGTCGCAGCCTCGTTCGCAGGACTACGAGTGGCTCATTGAGACGCCGCTGCAGGTACTCGCCCAGACATCGCCGCTGAGGGCAATGGCCCTCGTCGAGGAACTCGATGTCGACACACGTCGCAACATCACCGGGGGAATCCTCGAGGTCTGGTCACAAGACGATCCGCAGGCCGCTGCCGCCTGGATCGACGCGGATTCCCTCTTCGAGCGGGATGCCGTCAAGGCGGTGGTCGTCAACTACGCCATGCTCGATGCCGAGGCGGCCTTCGACTGGGTGACCACGCTTCCCTCGGATCTCCAACGCTCCACGATTCCGGACTTGATGCGTGCGGTCGTCGATGACTCGGTGCCAATCGCAAGGCGGCTCCTCGAACGCATCGACGACCGAACGGCACGCCGGAACGCTGCCGGGCCCCTGGTCGCCAGGTGGGTCGAGTCCGACCCCGAGGACGCTGTGCAATGGATCGCCGACGAGGAGGACTCCCGCACGCGTTCGCAGCTGTATTCCACGGCATTCCAGTACTGGAGCCGCGTCGACCGGGAGGGTGCCGTTGCGGCGGCCCGGGATCTCCCCGCGTCCACAAGGAACGACGCGACGATGGCCATGATGAGACAGGCGATGTTCGCAAGGGACACCGAGTTCCTCGAGCGCCTGTTCGGGGATCTCCAAGGGCGCCAGGCCCGCCGCAACGCTGCCGGATGGATGGTGCGATACCTACAGGACGTCGACCCCGATCTGGCGGACACGTACCGGGAGTTGGCCCGGTAGCCTCGCTGCCGATCCACTTAAGACGCCGATCCATGCCCGCCCAAGTATTCGACTTCGCCGTTGGCCGCACAAACCCCGAGACCGTTCCGGTCGACCGGTTGCAGCGTGCGGCGCACCACGCCATCGCCAACGAATACGTCGAGTTGACCGACTACCACGGCAAACTCGGCCATCCCGGTCTGCGCGCCGCCATGGCACGCCGCGAGTCGGAGCGCGAGGGCGTGTCCGTGGATCCCGATCAGCTATCCCTGATGAACGGTTCCATGCAGGCCGTCACCTTGGTCGCCGAAGCGCTGACCCAGCCGGGCGATGCGGTGATCTGCGAGGAGTTCACCTACTCCGGAACCATCGCCGCCTACCGCGCGCTCGGCATCGACATGGTCGGCCTGCCCGTCGATGCGAATGGCATGCGCGTCGACCTTCTCGACGCCAAGCTCGACGAACTCGGCGAGGCGCGCAAGCCGAAGTTCATCTACGCGCTCACCACCTACCAGAATCCGACGGGCAACAACATGTCCGTCGACCGTCGCCACCGGCTCATCGACATCGCCCGGCGCCACGACATTCCCGTCATCGAGGACAACTGCTACGGCGATGTCCACTTCGACGGCGACAAGCCGCCGTCGCTGTATGCCCTGTCGAACTGGGACGGGATCATCTACATGTGCTCGCTGTCGAAGATCCTGGGACCGGGGTTGCGGCTCGGCTACCTCTATGCGAAGCCGCCGTTGCTCGACACGATCCTCGCACGCCGCCACGACGCGGGCGGCAACTACCTCGCCGCCGCCGTGGTGGCGGAGCTTTACAAGGATGGCGTTTGGGAGATCACCGAGGAGTTGAACGAGGCCCTCAAGGTGAAGAAGAACCTCGTGGTGGAGGGATTGGCGGACGCGGGATCCGATGTCTGCGTGACCTCCAACCCGCCCGGTGGCTTGTTCGTCTGGGTGCGCTTTCCGGACGATGTCGACCAGGACAAGCTGCTCCGACTCGCCGCCGAGCGCAACTTCCGTTACGCGCCCGGTGCAAACTTCCACATCCGCGGTGATCCGGTGCCCTATTTGCGGCTCGCCTTCGGGCATGTCCCGGACGACGTCATTCGCGACGGCATGCCCGTGCTCGCCCAGTGCCTGCGGGAGGCGCGGACCACCAACGAGCCACCGAGCTTTATCGGCTTGTTCGACTGACGGAGGGCAACATCGTGCTGAAGTGGCTGGGTGGCATTACGATCGGAGCGGTGCTAGGTGCCGGGACCGTGTTGGTGTTGTTGAGGCTTGAGCTACCCGTGATCGAACACCCGACACCCACGCCGACCCCGACCGAGGAGCCGCATCCTGTCGAGCAACCGGTCCCGCAGCGCATTCCAACCGTGCATGAGACCGCCCCTCCGGTGGCGCCCGCGACCCTTGCCGACACCCGCCGCCTGGCGAGCCAGTTCCAGCAGAAGGTCGCGCTTCTCGAGGTGTTGCAGTCGTCGGACCCCCGTACCCTAGAAGCGCTGCTCGATGAAGCCGGCACGCTCGACCGATTCTCTCCGAGTCGCGAGTTCGCCGAGCTTGCGATCTACACCCGATATGCCGAACTCGATCCACAGGGTGCCCTCGGCCGCATGGTCGCCGACGAGGTCAACTGGTGGGGGCTCCGGGAAGTGATCGCGCTGTGCGCCAAGACCGACCCCGACGGCGTGTTGGACTACGTGGACGCCCTCGACGAACCACACCGCAAGATGCTGGCCGGGATGATTCTCAGGGAGGTCAAAGGACGAGGTGACATTCAGAACGCGTTTGCGGCGCGGTTCTCGCTGCACCGTGAACTCGACCGGGCGCGGGCGTTGGAGGCCGCCGACACGGATCCGGCGGGCGCCTGGCACGCCGCCTTGTCGCTCGATGCCAGATCCCGACCCGGATCGCTCAGCCTCATCGCAACCGATTGGGCACGGTCAGATCCCTTGGCAGCCTTCGAGGCGGCGGGCGCGCTTGCGGACACCCAACTTCGCCAGAACGTGGAACGCGCCGTGGTGTCGGAATGGATGCGCAACGACCCCGATGCCGCGCTGGACTGGGTACTTGCACTCCCACTCTCAAGCCACCGCGAGGCGATCGCCACGGCGTTGAGTACATTGGCACGAACCGACTACGAGACTGCCTTGGATACCCTGGTCGACCTAGGCGATCGCGTCCTGCTGGAGCGGCTTAGCCTGCGGACGGCCTGGACCTGGGGAAACTACGACCCGCAAGCCGCATACGACTGGGCCGTCGCCCAAGCCTCATCGCAGATGCAGGGCGAGTTGATCCACCCCGTTATGTCCACGATCGCCCGGTCCGCGCCCGAAGACGCCATTTCGCTCGCATCACGCCTCGACGACGCACTGCAGCGCGCTGCGGCGTTCAGGAGCGTTTTCGCGACCTGGGCGCAGAGCGATGTGCGCGCCGCTGCCCGATGGATAGAGGCATCGCCCCAACCACCGAGTGACGTCGCCTACCAGCTCATCCCGGCATATGCCAAGGTGGATCCGGAAGAAGCCTTCGATTGGCTCATGTCCCTGGATGCTTCCCAGCACCGGCACGTCGATCGGCTGATCACCGAAACCGCCAAGGGTTCGCCAGACCGGGCGAGGCAGCTCCTTGACCGCATACCCGGCGGGCCTGCCAAGGAAAGAGCGGCAGGACAACTCGTGACCACATGGATCAGCGTGGATCCGCAGGCCGCCGTGGGCGTGATTCCACGTCTGGGAGTGGACGAGACGGACGCCCTATACAAAAACGCGTTTCGGACGTGGTGCGAATCCGATCCCGATGTGGCCACCGCGTTCCTGGGTCGGGTACCCATGGCATCACGGGATTCGGCCATCATGGGAGTCATCGACCATGCCTTGTCGCGCGGCAACGACGTGGCGTTGGCGGAGCGGATGTACAACCGTCTGACGAGCAACGACATGCGCAGAGAAGCTGCGGCGACCTTGCACTCGAGGTTGCGTGCTGTCGATCCTGCGCGTGCGAAGCGCTACGGGGGGTGAACGGCGCGAGGGGCGACCAAGCTGCCAGCGCCGACCCAATCAGGCGCTACTTATCCTGGCTCATCATGAAGGCGTTGCCCTCGGGGTCGGTGAGGTCGGCCAGATAGATACCCTCGTCGCCTCGGTCTTCCGGGTCTGAACGGACGATGCCCCCGCCGCGCACGACGGCAGCACAAGCCGCGTTGATGTCCCGGACGGTGAACGAAAGTCCCGTGGCCCGGAACTCGCCCGAGCCGCCCCCGTGAAGCGCCACAATCGACGTCCCGTAGGAAAGTTCACTCCACCACGGCGACTGCACCCGCACTTCGAGCCCGATCACGTCACGGTAGAAGGCAACCGCCCGTTCCATATCCTGAGCTGAAATCAGGAACTTGGTTCCCAACAGCCCGCACTGTCCGGTTTCGTCGCGAGACGCCATAGCCTGTACCTCGAACATCGTAAACACCGACAACAATACTCAAGCTCGCCCGTATCAACCAAGGTCCGCTAGCGGTTTCGCCGGCTTTGTGCAGGCCTTCCCGAAGTCCCATATTCGTTGACTTGGCAACACCCAAGGTCTACGTTCAGGTTAGACATCCGCATCGGGGGGATGCGACATGGAACACACTCTAGGAAAAGCACGCTACTTCTCACTTCTCGCAACAGCCGGCACTTTCGCCGGCCTCCTCTGCACAATGGCCGCACGGCCCGCCATCGCCGAGCAGGAACCCGACGATCCCCGCATCGAGGTCATCATCGTGACCGCCGAAAAACGCGAGGAGTCCGTTCTCGAGGTGCCGCTCACGATGACCGCGTTCAGCTCGGAAATCATCAGGGAACTCGGCATGACCGGCGAGGAGGACCTCGAGCAACTGGTGCCGGGTTTGCAGTTCGGCTACGACTCCGAGGGCTATGGCGTGGCGATGCGCGGCATCGGCACGCAGGTCGCCGTACAGAGTCAGGCCGACCAGGCCGTCGCCTTCTACGTGGATGGCGTGTACAGCTACAAGACCTACGGCACAGCGCTGAACATGTTCGACTTGGAGCGCATCGAGGTCGCCCGGGGACCCCAGGGGACGTTGAACGGTCGGAACTCCATTGCGGGTTCCGTCAGTTTCGTGAACAAGCGGCCCTCCGACGAGCCGGACATGAACGTACTGGTGGAATACACGGACCAGGTGACGCAGCGCTACGCCCTCGCCTTCGGCGGCCCGATGAACGAGAACGTAAGCTACCGGTTGACCGCCAGCTACTACGAGGGCGACGGGACCCAGGAGAACCTCGGCAGCGGCGGCGACTACGGTGCACCCAACCAACTCCAGTGGTCTCCGCAGCTTCGCTTCACGAACGACAAGGTCGACGTCAACCTGCGCTATTCGTCCCTGCGCGATACAGGCTCCGCGCGGTCCCGGGTCTCGGTTACCGAGGAGGACCGCAGTGTCGCCAAGGTGCTGCTGTTCGGCTTCTGGGAACAGCCGAACGACTGGTTCCTGTACGACAAACCCGTGCCTTCCGTAGCGGATTGCCCGCCCGGGCAGTACACGGAGTTCGGCGGCATCTGCAGCGAATTGAGGAACAAGGTGCTGAGCAACCGCGCCAGCAAGCAGGACAGCAGCGCGAAACGCTGGTCCTTGAATGCCGACTACGAGCTGACCGATGACCTCACGCTGCGCTACACCTACGGAGAGAACGAGTCGCACACCTTCGGCACGCAGGACCGGGACGGTACGGACCGCGTACCGAGTGCCGCGGATCCCTCGATTCCGGCAGACCTGACCGATCCCGCCGACATACAGCGTTGGATCGACGAGGGCGGCGAGTTTCGGGACCTCGAAGACGGCTGGCTCGAAGACGACGTCGAGTCATCCCACGAACTCCAGGTGTTCTCGAGCTTCGACGGCCCGTTCAACTTCGTCGCCGGCATCTACACCTACGAGAACGACTCGAGCTGGCGGGACCGCCAGCACGACTGGGCCGATCCGTTGTTCACGACCGACGCCGACGAGGCGGCAACGTCTCTCGACCTGAACCGGGACGGCGTCGCCGACTTCAGTTCCTGCCAGGACTTCCTGGACAACTTCGTGTTGGCCGAGGACGACGAATCGACCCCCGACCTTGTCGAGGGCCTCGGTGAAAGCCCGACGGTATGGACGCACTGTCCACCCGGCAACGATCATACTTTCGACCGGGGCGGCGGCGCGGGATCCACTCAGGGCACCGACGCCCTGTTCGTCAACGCGGAATACCGGCTGACCGCGAATTGGCAGGTGTCGGGCGGCCTGCGCTGGACCAAGGACGAGAAGGCGGTGATTCCGTCGATCAGCGGCGACCACGGCGTCGGCGGCCTGCTCGACGACATCGAACGCGACCAGCGTCTCACCGACATGCCGTGGGGCGGCGTTCCCGTGTACTTCCAGTACGTACTCACGGCTCGGGACGCCAGCTGGAGCCAGACCATCGGCCACGTCAGCGTCGAATACACGCCGCGCGAGAACCTGCTCTACTACGGTCGCATCTCCACGGGATTCCGGGCCGGCGGCTTCAACCAGATCGAGGACGAGGACACCGAGGAGTTGATCGCACTCGGTGCGATTCCAAAGGACTTCCCCGGCTCGGAACTCGTCAACTACGAAGTGGGCATCAAGGGCCTGTTCCTCGACTCCCGGCTGCTGTTGACCGCGGGTGCGTATTTCGACGACTACGACAAGTACCACCTGAAGGCGACGCAGTACATCGGCGCGGGCGCGCGGGGAAACCGCGAGGAGCCCTTCACCGACTACACGGACGCCTTCGACGGCACGGAGATCTGGGGATTCGAGGCCGAGTGGACCTTCCAGATGAACGAGAACTGGCGTGTGTCCGGGTTCTACAACTACCTGGATTCGTCGGTGGGTCCGCATTCCGCATTCTTCCAGGACGACCGCGACGAAGAACGCGAGACCTTCATCCATACCTACATCGACCGCGACACCGGCATGCAAATGACGTCGGAACTGGAGCTGCCCCGGGATGTGACGGGTAACACGCTGCCTCAGCAGCCCGCCCACAAGATGGCGATGACCCTGATGTTCTCCGACATGACGGGCATCGGCCCGGTGACGGCGCTGACCACCTGGAGCTACACCGGGAGCCGCTGGTCGGACATCGGCAACGTGCCGTACCAGAAGATCCACGGGTACGACCGCTGGGATGCGCGCATCAGTTGGGAGCCCAAGCCGGACTGGGAGATCACCGGTTACGTGCAGAACATCATGGACGAGATCGGCATCCAGGAATTCGCCTACGCCAACGTCTGGCTCACCGAGCACCGCCAGATCGGCGTGCAGTTCCGGTGGCGCCCCGACATGACGCGATAGGGTCACCCGCGCTCCCTCGAGCGCAGGGGCCGACATGAGGGTGTTGCGCTGGCTTGTCTGGCTGCCAGCCCTCGTTGTCGGTTGCGGCGGCGGCGGGTCGGGGTCGGCGCCGCCACCACCGCCGTCGCCGACGGCTCCCGTGACGCCTCCACCCGTAGCCGAAGGCGACGGGCTTGTCTTCGAGCGCTACACGGCGACCCCGTTCAGCCGCTCGTTCGGCAACGTAGTCACGCAGATGTCCGACTCGGAGCTCCTAAGCGGGGGCCTGTCGGCCGCTGACGTGGACGCCGACGGCGACGTGGACTTCTACGTCGTCGGCGGCAACCAGGCGCCCAATCATTTCTACCGCAATCGCGGCGACGGCACGTTCGAGGAGGTCGGCAGCGAACTCGGCCTCGACATCATCCACTGGGGAAGCGGCCCGGCATTCGGCGACATCGATGGCGACGGAGACCTTGACCTTTTCGTCGGCGCCGTCGTCGGCGACCCGCACCACGTTTTCGAGAACCGGCTCGACGAATCCGAAGCACAGTTCGTCGACATAACCGAGAGATCCGGCATCCGGTTGACCTCGATGAACACGGTCTCCGCCACGTTCTTCGACTACGACCGGGACGGATTCGTCGACCTCTTCCTCACCCACTGGAGCAACCACTACGACGCGGGCGCGGACACCGAGACCGTCTGGCGCAACAACGGCAACGGCACCTTCACGAACACCAGCTTCGAGACGGGAATCGCCGCCGCCCTGGTCGAACAGGACACCGATTGGACGTTCACCCCGAACTTCAGCGACATCGACAACGACGGCGACGGCGACCTCCTGATGGCGTCGGATTTCGAGGAGAGCCAGATCTTCCTCAACAACGGCGACGGCACATTCACCAACATCACCGATCAGGACGTCATCATCGACCAAGCCGGTATGGGTGCCGCGGTCGGCGACTACGACCGGGACGGCGACATGGACTGGTTCGTCACCTCCATCTACAACCTCGACGTGGATGGGGGGCGCGAGTTCGGCAACCGTCTCTACCGCAACGACGGCGACGGGGTGTTCCGGGATCTGACCATGCCAGCCAAGGTGGACGATGGCGGCTGGGCATGGGGTGCCTGCGCGGCGGACTTCGACAACGACACAAACGTCGACATCCTGCACGTCAACGGCTGGGACGTCGTGGAAGGCAAGGACTACCGCAACGACCCCATACGGTTTTTCCACAATACCGGCCCCGGCAACGTCATCTTTCGCGAACGCGCCCGCGACGTCGGCCTGACCAACGACTCCCAGGGCCGGGGCGTCGCCTGCTTCGACATGGACCGCGACGGGGATGTCGACGTGTTGATCTCCAACAACTCGGGCGCGAACGTCGTGCTCTACCGGAACGAGTCCACGAACGACAACCACTATCTCGGCGTCCGCCTCGAGGGGGCCGCCCCCAATCACCTCGGGATTGGGGCACGCATCACCGTGACCACGGCGGACGGCACTCAGATCCGCGACCTCGGCGGACGCAACAACTACGTTTCGCACGATCCCCTTGAGGTTCACTTCGGGCTCGCCGAGGCAACCGCGGCCGATGTCGAAGTGCGCTGGCCCGATGGCACCACGTCAACGATGACCGGTGTGTCGGTCGACCAGCTACTCACGATTCGCCAGCAGGCGACCAATCTCCGCCTCGTCGTGCTGCACGGTGACGGCGACGGCGTCTACGATGCCGGCGACGACGTCACGGTCGAAGCGTCGGCCGCAGCCGAGGACTACTACTTCTCCCATTGGTCGAGCAGCGGCGGCGGACGTTTCGCGGACGCCCGCGCCTCGAACACCACGTTCACGATGCCCGCGTCGACCGTCACGATCACGGCACACTACCTGCCCGGTGTATCACCCGACGTCGAAGTCTCCGCCGCCCGGCGCTGGATCGAGGTGCTGCTGCAGGCGATCCGCAACGACTACGCGCGACCCACCGTGCATGCCCGCAACCTGTTCCACGTCTCCGCCGCCATGTACGACGCCTGGGCCGCCTACGACCAATCCGATGCCGCCGCAAACCCCTGGCTGCTTGGCCGAACCCGGGCCGGTTCACGATGCGCCCTCGACGATTTCCCCACCCCCGCGGACGTCGAAGCGGCGCGGCGCACGGCTATGAGCTATGCGGCGCACCGGTTGATCCGGCATCGGTTCGACGCATCGCCCGGGACCAGTGCAATCCTCCGCGACGCGACTGCCTTGATGGGCCACTTCGGCTACGACGTCGACTACGCCGAGACGGATCTCGACTTCGGGGCGGCCGCCCTCGGCAACCACCTCGGCCAGTGCTACATCGACTTCGGCCTCGTCGACGGCGCCAACGAGGCAAACGACTACGCCAACATCGCCTACGAACCCGTCAACGCGGCCCTCGAACCCGAAAAGCCGGGCAACCCCAACATCACCGACCTGAACCGTTGGCAGCCCCTCGCGCTCGCCGAGTTCGTCGACCAGGCCGGCAACCCATCGGACTCCGAGCCCGAGTTCCTGAGTCCCGAATGGGGTTCGGTGGTGCCCTTCGCGCTCGTCGAAGAGGATCTCACCGTCCACGAACGCGACGGCTACGAATATTGGGTCTACCACGATCCGGGACCGCCGCCGATGATCGGCACTGACGGCACGCAACACTACAAGTGGTCCCACGCGCTCACTGCCGTGTGGTCGTCCCATCTCGATCCCGCCGACGGCGTGACCTGGGACATCTCACCGGCAAGCGTCGGCAACATCCACGCCTACCCGAAAGGGTTCGAGGACCACCCGGCGTTCTTTGCCGTCGAAGGCGGCGACACCGGTCGGGGCCACACGACGAACCCCTCGACCGGCAATGCATACGAACCCCAAGTCGTGCCCCGGGGCGACTACACGCGCGTGCTGGCGGAGTTCTGGGCCGACGGCCCGGATTCCGAGACGCCACCGGGACACTGGTTCGTCATCCTGAACGAGGTCAACGACCACCCGATGCTGGTCCGTCGGTTCCGGGGCGAAGGTCCCGTGCTTGACCTGTTGGAGTGGGACGTGAAGGCCTACTTCGCGCTGGGCGGCACCATGCACGATGCCGCCATCGCGGCATGGGGCGTCAAGGGTTGGTACGACTACGTCCGGCCCATCTCTTCGCTGCGCGCCATGGCCGACCGGGGCCAAGGCACCGATCCAGCGCGCGCTTCCTACCACGTCGACGGGATTCCCTTGCGAGAGGGCTACATCGAGTTGGTGGAAGCCGGCGACGCCCTGGCGGGAACCGACGACGAACACGTGGGCAAGATCAAACTGTTCGCCTGGCGCGGGCCGGAAGCCGTCGCAGATCCGGATACAGACGTGGCCGGCGTCGGCTGGATCCTCGCGGAAAACTGGTGGCCCTACCAGCGACCCACTTTCGTCACGCCGCCCTTCGCCGGCTTCGTATCGGGCCACTCCACCTATTCCCGGGCGGCGGCGGAAGTGCTGACCGCGCTCACCGGCGACGCGTACTTCCCCGGGGGGATGAGCGACTTCGAGATCCGGGCCAACGAGTTCCTTGTTTTCGAAGACGGTCCCTCCGTGGACATGACCCTGCAATGGGCCACCTACCGCGACGCTTCCGACCAATGCAGCCTGTCGCGCATCTGGGGCGGCATCCATCCGCCGGCGGACGACATCCCGGGCCGCCTGATCGGCATCGAGGTCGGCAACGACGCATTCGCACACGCCGAGCGGTACTTCGAGGGCCGCGCCGATTCCGTTCAAGGTCGCATGCCATAATGCCCTGATGGTCGACTTCGGGCGAAATGTAATCGAGTGTTCCGCTTGACTGAGGCCCGCGCAAAAGACGAACCCGCCGCACCGGGTCCCGGTCCCGACCTCGACGCCCGGGAACTCGTTCCCCCGGAACCACTGTCCGTCAAGGAAATCGCCCGGCTGCTACTGCGTACCTGGCCCTACCTCAAGCCCGTGGCGTGGCACGTCGCCGGTTGGTTTTCGCTCGCCATGGTCATCGGACTGATCGCCGGGTACGTGACGATCACCGGGGTCGACCTGTTCACCAATGCCGTCCTGGACGCCCAACCCATCGCGCCGCTGCAGCGTCTCGTCATGATCCTCGACCCCAGCTACGTCGAGGCAGCGGAGCTGACCGCCGATCAGCGTACGACCATTCTCGTCCGCCTCGTCCTCTACGGCGTGGCCTTCACGATCCTTATCAGCATGCTGGCGGACGCCCTAGGGGTCGTCTATTGGGAGACGTGGATCGCCCAGGCGATCAACCAGCACCTGCGCGTCAAGATGATCGAGAACGCGGAGCACCTGTCGCTGCGCTACCAAAGCCACGCGCGCACCGGGGACGCGATCTACCGGGTGTTCCAGGACAGTCGCATGATCAGCAACGTCATCTCGACCATCATCCTGGATCCGCTCGAGCAAGGCGCGGCGATGCTCGGCGCGTTCGTGATCATCTGGTTCTTCAGCCCGGTCCTTGGAACCATGTTCACGGTCGCGGCGATACCGATCTTTCTCGTCGTCGTGTGGTGGACGCCGCGCATCCAACGGCTGTCGTGGCTGTCCCGCCAGTCGAACAGCGATGTCACGTCGCGCATCCAGGAGGTGGCCGCGAGCATCCGCGTGCTGAAGGCCAACCAGGCGGAGGACCTCGCCGTGGCCCGGTTCGACCGGGACTCGCGGGCGGCTCTGGACTACGCCTACCACCTGCGCCTGGAGATCATGCTGTTGCTGATCGTCATCACGACGATCGCCGCCGTCACGCTGATCGGGGCGGACTACCTGATGGCAGACTGGACGGTCGCGGGCGATCCCACGTTCCTCGGCGGTGTCTTCGCATTCATCCTCACCTTCACGATCTGGAACTTCGGCGCTTTCGAAGCCGCCCGGGAGAACAACGAGGAGTTGATCGGCAAGTACAACTTCCTGTTCGTGACCTGGGTGCGGGCCATCGACATGGCGATGGGCCTCAACCGGGCCTACTACCTGCTCGATCTGAAGCCGGGTGTGGCGGAGCGGGAAGACGCCGTTCCCATGCCGGCACCCATAGACGAGGTCCGCTACGAGGGCGTGTCGTTCGCCTACGATGCCGATGCGCCGGTACTTACCGATGTGAACATGACCGCCCGCACCGGAACGATCACCGCCATCGTCGGCGCCACCGGTGCCGGCAAATCGACGTTGATGTCGTTGCTGTTGCGTCTCTACGATCCCGATGCCGGCAGCATCCGCATCAACGGCACGCCGCTCGTCGATCTCACGATCGACAGCATCCGCGCCAACACGGCCATCGCGCTGCAGCAGAACGTCCTGTTCGCGACGACGGTGGCGGAGAACATCAGCTACGCGATGCCCGGCATCACCCGCGAGGACATCCGACGCGCCGCCGAGGTTGCCTGCGCCGACGCCTTCATCGCCGAGATGGCGGACGGCTACGACACCGAACTCGGGGAACGGGGCGGCAAACTGTCCACGGGACAACGCCAGCGACTGTCCATCGCCCGGGCGGTGGTTCGCAACACGCCCATCCTGATTCTCGACGAACCCACCGCCTCGTTGGATGCCGAGACCGAACACGAGGTGCTGGCCAACTTGGCCGACTGGGGCCGGAACCGGGTGGTGTTCGTCATCACACACCGGCTATCCACCATACGCAGCGCGGACCAGATCGCGTTCCTGAAGGACGGCCGCGTCACCGAAGTCGGCACCCACGAGGAACTGATGGCCGAGATCGACGGCGACTATCGGCGTTTCGTGGCTGAAGAGACCCGGAGTACGCCGGCATGAGCGACACCGCGTTGGATGCTCGAACACGGCCGCCAGAGCGGTTCGACGACCGCGTCGACCTCAATCCCAGGATCACGAACCGCGAAGCATTCCGCATCGTCGGCCGCTCTCTCGGCTACCTGGCAAAGGTGAAGGGGCTGTTCACCGCGAAGGTCGGGTTTTCGCTGATCGCCCTCATCCCCGGGCTGCTGGCACCCTGGACCGCGAAGATCCTGATCGACCAGGTGATCCTCCAGGAACCCTTCAACGACGACGAGGTGCCGTTCCCGCCCTATTTCCAGCCCATCGTCGACTACCTGCGCGACATGGCGCCGATGGAGATCATGCTCTCCCTGACCGTGCTGTTCGTCGGACTCCTGGTGGTCTTCGGCCGCAGCGGCCTCGGCATACCGCTGGAACAGGGGCGGGACAGCGCCACGATCTCCGAAGGCAAGCTGTCTGACGGCGGCAGCGGGATGTCGGGCCTGCTCGGCGCCATCGAACTCTTGGTCAACATCCGCCTGAGCCAGCGTCTGGCCAACGGTTTCCGCACCCTGCTGTTCCGCCGCCTGACCCGGCTGCCGATGCAGACCATCGACGACCACCGCATCGGCGACTCCGTCTACCGGGTGATGTACGACGCGCCCGATCTGCCGAGCGTCTGTTATTCGTTCACCCTGGCGCCTTTGTTCACCGTCATCGGCGCCCTTGCCGCGCTATACCAGATGGCCGCTACCTACAGCACGGTCGCGCCGGAACTGATCTGGGTCTCGCTCGCCATGTTTCCCATCGCACTCCTGGTGACGATTCCGTTCTCCGCCTTCGTGCGCCGCATCCAGCAGTCAAGCCGCGCCGCCGGTACCGCGACCACGAACGCCATCGAGGAGAGCATGAGCAACCTCCATGCCGTGCAGAGCCTCGGCGGCATGGACCGCGAAACCGAACGCGTACAGTCCCGCAGCCGCGAGTCGTTCCGCCGTTTCCGGCACGTCGTGTTGACGGGCATCGGCGTGCGTTTCATCGGCTGGGCACTCGGCGGCCTGCTGTCGATCTACGTGATGGTGACCGTCGCCATCAACGTCATCGGCGACATCATGACGCCGGGCGACTATTTCGCCCTGATCGGCCTCGCGGGCACCATCGGCGGGTCGGGCGTCGCCCTCGGCATGATCTGGATCGGCGTGCAATCGGAGGTCGCCGCCGTGCGCCGGGTGTTCTTCTTCCTCGACATGTCGGTGGAGCAACCCGCGCCGGACCGGGAGTCCCTCGCGATCCGCCAAGGTGTCAGCTTCGAGCGTGCCGGGCTCCGCTATCCGAACGGCCACCGGGCGCTCTCGAACGTCACCTTGTCCCTGGGCCTCGGTGAACTTGTGGCGTTCGTCGGACCCACCGGCGCCGGCAAGACCAGCCTCGCCTACCTGATCCCGGGCTTCTACGCACCAACCGAGGGGCGAGTGAGAGTCGATGGCCGGGACATCCACGACATCGATCTCGAGTCCCTGCGTGCCGAGGTGTCCTACGTCTTCCAGGAACACCTGCTTCTGAACGAGTCGATTCGCGGCAACCTTCTGCTCGCGAACCCGGCGGCGACGGAAGCGGACATCCGCGATGCCTGCGATGCGGCCGGGGCGAGCGAGTTCATCGAACGCTTGGCCGACGGTCTCGATACGCGGCTCGGCCAATCCGGCGACACCTTGAGCGTTGGCCAGAAGCAGCGGCTGTGCATCGCCCGGGGACTCGTCCGGAACACCCGGATTCTCATTCTCGACGAACCAACGGCCGCGCTCGATCCGCAGACCGAGAATTCGTTGGTTGATGCTCTGCGCCGGGCGACCGAGGGACGACTGGTGATCGTCATCGCGCACCGCCTCTCGACGATCCGCCAAGCCGACCGAATCGTGTTCCTGGACAATGGCGAGATCCGCGAAGTTGGCACCCACGAGGCGATGATGGCCGACCCGGCGAGTCCCTATCGACGGTTCGTAGAATTGCAGGGCGGATCGTCTTCATGAATCGCAAAGGAGCAAGCAAATGATTTTCACCGGATGGGACACCCCTCTGGCCCTGCTGCAAATGGAAGTCGTGCAACGAGAGTACGAGGGCCATCGCGTGCCGGAAGACCTGAAGGAACGGATTACCGCGCTGGACGAACGAGACGCGATGAACTTCGAAGCGGCGAACACCCTTTACGGAGCGCTCGACGAACTGCCGAAGGACCCGGAATTCCCGTACGTCCAGCCCAACGACCTCGAAGGTATCCGTCGGGAACGTCCGGAAGGTCCGAGGCGCCTCGGCACCGTGGCCGACGCCGACCTCTTGGACAGATTCCACGCCGCGTGGACGGGACGTGCCGCCGGCTGCGCCCTGGGCAAGCCGGTCGAGGGCATGGGGATCCGCGGTCAACGGGGCATGGGTGGGCGCCAAGCCATCCGAACCTACCTGGAGAACCGGCGGCAGTGGCCGTTGGACTACTACTTCAGCGGCGCCGACGTCGGCGACAACCTGCGGATTGCCTGCCCCCAGTCACAGCGCGAGAACATCGCCTTCATGGAACCGGACGACGATATCCACTACACCCTCATCGCCCTGCGTGTCCTCGAGGACTTCGGCTCCGGTTTCACGTGGCGCAACGTGGCCACCGCTTGGAACACAAGCCTGCCCTACTACGCGATCTGTACCGCCGAAGCCCAGGCGATCATGAACTACAACAATGCCGTTCCCAGGAAAGCACGATCAGACTGGGTGACGCCCGAATACACCAGCACCAACCGAAATCCCTACCGGGAGTGGATCGGTGCCCAGATCCGGGCCGACGGCTGGGGCTACGCCTCGGCCGGCAATCCCGAACTGGCTGCGGAATTCGCATTCCGGGATGCCTGCTGGACACACCGGGCCAACGGCATCTACGGCGAGATGATGTTCGCCGCCATCATCGCTGCCGCTTTCGTGGTCCGAGATCCCATCGAGTTGGTCAACATCGGCCTCTCGGAGATCCCGCACAACTGTAGACTCGCCGAGGCTTGCCGGGCCGCATTGGCGCAGGTGCCGAGGTGCGAGGGTTT